>NZ_JBNNJZ010000046.1:0-33478 GCF_050270335.1 Streptomyces sp. NPDC059900 | reverse complement strand
CACCTACGTCCGCCCCGTCCTGGAGCGCGTTCCCGGCCAGGGCGCCGGTCTGATCAGCGGGCTGCTCCTGGCCTACGGAGTCGCGGGCATCGCGGGGAACTTCGCGGGCGGCGCGCTCGCGGCCCGCGATCCGCGCAGGGCGCTGCTCGCCATCTCCGGGGGTCTTGCCGCCGTGGTCCTGCTCCTGGGGCCCGCGGGCGGCTCGCTCCTCGCGTCGGTGGCGCTCCTCGTCGCATGGGGCCTGGCCTACGGCGGGGTCTCCGTCTCCGCCCAGCAGTGGGTGCTCGCCGCCGCGCCCCGCGCCCGTGAGGCGGCCTCCGCGCTGTTCGCCGCGGTGTTCAACGCGGCGATCGCCCTGGGCGCCCTGACCGGCGGCCTGGTCGCGGACGGCTACGGGACGACGGACGTGCTGTGGCTCGGAGGCGGTCTCGCGGCGCTCGCCCTGCTCGTCGTGGGGTACGCGAAGAGCGCGGGCGCCGGGTACGCGAAGGGGGCGGGCACGGAGTGAATCCGTGCCCGCCCCCTTCGGCGTACGTATGACGAGGTACGAAGACCTCAGCCCTTGAGCTCGGCCGCCACCAGCTCCGCGATCTGCACCGCGTTCAGCGCGGCACCCTTGCGGAGGTTGTCGTCGGAGATGAAGAAGGCCAGGCCGTTCTCCACCGTCTCGTCGCCCCGGATGCGGCCCACGTACGCGTCGTCCTTGCCCGCGGCGACCAGCGGGTTCGGGACGTCGGCGAGGACGACGCCCTCGGCCGACGCGAGGATCTCCGTGGCGCGCTCGGGGCTCAGCGGACGCTCGAAGCGGGCGTTGACCTGGAGGGAGTGGCCCGTGAAGACCGGCACGCGGACGCAGGTGCCGGAGACCTTGAGGTCCGGGACCTCGAGGATCTTGCGGGATTCGTTGCGGAGCTTCTGCTCCTCGTCGGTCTCGTTCAGACCGTCGTCGACGATGGAACCGGCCATCGGCAGGACGTTGTACGCGATCGGCGCGACGTACTTGTTCGGGGCCGGGAACGCCGTGGCCGAACCGTCGTGCGTCAGCTTGGGGGCGTCGTCGCCGACCTTCTTGACCTGGTCGAACAGCTCGTCGACACCGGCGAGGCCCGAGCCGGAGACGGCCTGGTACGTCGCCACGACGAGCGCGGTGAGCCCGGCCTCCTTGTGCAGCGGCTTCAGGACCGGCATGGCGGCCATCGTCGTGCAGTTCGGGTTGGCGATGATGCCCTTGGGGCGGTTGGCGATCGCGTGCGGGTTGACCTCGGAGACGACGAGGGGGACCTCGGGGTCCATCCGCCAGGCCGAGGAGTTGTCGATCACGACGGGACCCTGCGATGCGACCTTCTCGGCCAGCGCCTTCGAGGTGGCGCCGCCCGCCGAGAACAGGACGATGTCGAGGCCGCTGTAGTCGGCCGTGGAGGCGTCCTCGACCGTCACACCGTCGAGGGTCGATCCGGCCGAGCGGGCCGATGCGAACAGGCGCAGCTCGTCCACCGGGAAGTCCCGCTCGACGAGGATCTTGCGCATGACCGTGCCGACCTGACCGGTGGCTCCGACGATTCCGACCTTCACGGGGGCTCCTCCGTACGTACGCGAGCTGCTGATGCAGCCCATCATGCGTCTCTCCAGGTCAGGCTTGTCCAATCCTTAGTCTTTGCCGCCGCTGTCCAGTGACCGGGAGTGACCCCACCTTCCGTACGAGCTCCTACGGGCTTTGGCCCGTCCGCTGTGGCCATCGTGCGAGCAAAGTCACACAGAGCAGGGTTGGTGCCTCATCACATCGCACCGTCGGGCATTCAATGCCCGCAGCGATAGTCGGCGGAGTCTGCTATGCGCACACTCGTGCGCATAGGTCGCATGTTCGGGTGAATGTGTGCGAAGACCGCTTCTATGTGCGGAATGGTCTCTACGGTTGCGTGTCATGGAACTGGTGGTGCAGGTGAAGCTGCTGCCGTCGCCGGAACAGGCCGCGGCGCTGGAGGCGACGTTGCGCGCCTGTAACCGGGCCGCCGATCATGTCGCCCGCGTCGCGTTCGGTTCGGGCACGCGGGACCGTAATGGCCTGCAGAAGATCGTCTATGCGGAGATCAAAGCGGAGTTCGGGCTATCGGCGCAGCCTGCGGTGCGGGTGGTCAAGAAGGTCGTGGACGCCTACGCGGCGCTCGCCGCCCAGGTGAAGGCCGGACTATTAGGGGGTCTTACGTCCAAGCGTTGCCGCGCGGCGAAGGGGAGCCCTATTGCCTTCCATACGCAGGCGGCGCAGCCGTTCGACGATCGATGCCTGTCCTGGCAGACCGATGCCCGCACGGTGTCGATCTGGACCGTGGGGGGCCGGATGAAAGGTCTGCGTTATACCGGTGCCGCCGGGCAGCTGAAGACGCTGGCTGACTACCGCAAGGGCGAGTCCGATCTTGTCCAGAGGGGCAGGGCGTGGTTCTTGGTCGCCACCTGCGACGTCCCTGAGCCGGAGGTGTACGAGCCGGTCGGCTGGATTGGGGTCGACCGCGGGATCGTGAACCTTGCCACCACAAGCGACGGCGCCAACTACCAAGGCCGCCGCCTGTCCCGCTACCGTCGCTGGCAGGCCCGCAAGCGTGCCGAACTCCAGGCGAAGAAGACCCGCTCAGCCACCCGGCGTGCCGCCCGCCGCGCGCGGAAGGAACACCGGCACGCCACTCATGTGAACCACAAAGTCAGCAAGGAGATCGTGTCCGTTGCGCAACGCACCGGGCGCGGGATCGCCGTCGAAGAACTGGACGGCATTCGCGACCGGGTACGGCTTCGCCGCGACCAGCGGGGCGCGCTCTCCTCCTGGCCGTTCCATCAGCTCGGACAGCACCTTCACTACAAGGCCCGCCGGGCCGGGGTGCCGTTCCTCGCCGTGGATGCGGCTCATACCTCGCAGCGCTGTCCGCGCTGTGGGCACACCGAGCGGGCCAACAGGCCCACTCGGGATCACTTTCACTGTCGTCAGTGCGGCCTCGCTGGGCCCGCTGACCACGTCGCCGGGGTCAATGTGCGCACCCGCGCACGCTCGGCGTGGGCATTCGTCACCATGCCCGTCCCCGCCCCGCCGCATAACGCGACAGGAGCGGGGAGATGCGACCTGTGACCGCCCTGTCGTAGTGGGCAGTCGGGAGCGCGACAAGGTGTGAATGGCCGAGCACACAGCCAGGCCATTCACGGCCGAGAAGGTGACAGGGACATCCTCCGTTCCGTGGACAGAGGTGTGGGGATTCCTCATCGCGTCGAACGTTTCGGGCGCTCCTGGCGTCCTAGGGGAAACGCGGGGACGGGAGGGGTGTCTTGCTGCGCGGAAGAATGCGACGGGACCGGCGGGACCAGCAGGGCGGTCGGGAACGGTCCGATCCGCTCGACGCGGCCCAGGAGGACCGGGTGCGGGCCGTGCTCGCGCTCGGCGGGGTGCCGTACGCCGATCTGCCCGACGGCGTCCAGCAGGTCAGGCTCAAGCTCCTGGAGCGGGCCGCGGACGGACGCGAGGCGCCGCGTGACGTGTCCGCGTGGGCGGCGGTCGTCGCCTCGAACCTCGCCATGGACTGGCACCGGGCGCGCCGCAGGCAGGAGCGGCTGGGGGAGCGGCTCGCCGTGCTGTGGCGAGAGGCGACGGACGAGGACGGGGCGGAGAGCCGGGCTCTCTCGATGGCCGTGACCCAGGGCCTGGACACACTGCCCGACACCCAGCGGCAGGTCGTCGTCCTGCGCTTCTACGCCGATCTGCCGGTGCGGGCGATCGCCGACGAGCTCGGCATCCCGGAGGGCACGGTCAAGAGCAGGCTGCATACGGCGGTACGGGTGCTGCGCACGCGGCTGCACGAGGGCGAGGTGGTGTGACGGTGGCCGAGGACGAGTACGACGCGCTGATGCTGGCCCTGACGGACGAGCCCCTGCCCGGGGACGCCGGGCGGGACCCGCAGCTCGCGGCGGAGCACGCCGCGGCTGTGGCGGACGTCGCACTGCTCCGGGAGCAGATCGGTGTGGTGGGACGGGCGCTGGCCGCTCCCGCGACCGCTGCTGTGCCTGTGCCTGTGCCTGTGCCCGTGCCGCCGCCGGACCGGCGGGCCGGCGTGCGCCCCGCCGGGGTCCGGCGGCGGCGCGTGACGGTGGCGTTCGGCCTCGCCGCGGCCACGGCTGCCGCCTCGCTGGTGGGCGGCCTCGCCTGGCTGGCGATGGAGAGCGGCGGCGGGATCACGGCGAGCAACGACTCCGACGCGGCGAAGGGTGCGGCGCCGGAGGCCGGTGACCAGCGGGCGGACGGCGGCGGCTCGGACGGAGCGGACCAGAAGTCCGGGGCCTATGTCCCCTGCGCCCGGCTCGTCGTGGAGGGCACGGTGAAACGGGTCGAGCCGATCCCCGGCGGCGTCAGCGAGCGGATCGTCCTCGACGTGACCCGCTACTACAAGCCGGACCAGGGAGCGAAGCAGGTCACGTTCGTGATGGACGCGGACGTGGACCCGCGGCTGCGGCCCGGCGACCGGACCCTGATCGGCATCCCGGAGGGCGAGGCGTCGCCGGACATCTGGTCCAAGGGGGAGAAGGACCTCGCCAAGGACCGGGCGTGGATCGAGCGGGAGCTGCGCGAAGGGAAGGGCATGAGGTGCTAGCGCGGAAATGTGCCGGGCACGAGGCGGAGGTCGAGGTGGCCCCGAACGCCGGACGGGCTGAACGGATCAGTCCGTCCGGCGCTTGAGGACCAGGTGACTACGGGGCCGTGACCTTCTCGATCAGGACACTGCCGGTACCGGCGACCGTGCCGCGCCCGTTCAGGAGCGACACCTCACCGAACAGCTGGCGCCCCTCGGCGGCGGGCGCGTCCGCCGCGACCTGCGCCGAGACCGGGGCGGTGGCCCCGTTCGCCAGCTTCACCGGCGCCGACTCGTCGACCTTCACCGAGCCGAGCGCACCCGAGAAGAAGACGTCCCGGTAGTCGTACGCGGTGGACCCGGACGGGATCGAGTAGCCCGCCACCTGGATCTCGTACGTACCGGCCGCGGGCTTCGTGATGCTGACCGACTCCTCCGAGTCGCCGTCCGCCGACGATCCGACGGTCACGCCGCCCTTCAGGACCGCCAGGTCGAGGTCCGCCGCGGTGTCCGCAGTGGAGCCGATGGCGACGTCGAGCCGCTCCGCGCCCTCGGGCACGACCACGGTCGTCGTCTGGGTCTCGCCCTGCTTGATGGTGGGCTTCGCCGCCTTCGCGGAGCCCAGCGAGCCGCCCTTCAGCTTGCCGTCGACCGCGGCGAAGTTGTTCGTGACCTTCCAGGAGACGGGCGCCGGAGTGCCGACCTTCGCCTCCGGGATCGTCTGCACCGCGGGGTCGAAGGCGACACCCAGGGCGGAGACGTCCAGCTTGTAGGGGTTGTCCAGGAGCGGGGACGTCCTGCGCGACTCGACCTCGATCTCCCACACGCCCGGCTGCGGCTCGGGGTACGAACGCAGGTCGGGGCGGCAGGTGTTGGCCGGGTTGTCGTAGTTGGCGTAGCAGACGAGCGACGACGTCGAGTCGACCGGTACGCCGTACGGGTGCACCGCGATGAACCGCGTCTGGCTCTTGCCCTTCAGACCGCCGAGCGCCAACTCCAGGGACTTGGCGCCCTTGGGGACCGTCACGAAGTACGACTGGGTGCTGTTGCGCTGCACCGAACCGGAGCCCGAGAAGGTGTACGACGGCTTCGCGAGCGGCGACGAGACGACGACCGTCGACATGACCTGCTGGTCGATGCCCTCGGTGCGCTCGTCGTCGACGGCCAGGATCGCGCTGTGCAGACCGGCCGACTTGGCCTTCGCCTGTACCTTGACGGTGACCGGCTTGTTCAGCGGCAGCGACACCTCGTCGTCGCCGAGCAGCTTGAACGTGCCCTCGTGGTTGTTCACCAGGTCAAGCTCGTGGCGCACGGAGCGGTCCGGGCCCGAGGTGCGGGTGATCGTGACGTCGTACGTCCGCTTCTGGCCGGTCTTCAGGCCGCCCTCACGGTCGTAGATGCCGGTGCCGGGGTTCTTCAGCTCCTGCTCCAGGGCGGTGTCGACCGGCGCCTTCACCGTGTAGGTGTGCGCCTTCGCGTCGTCCTCGATGGCATCCCAGGCGTCCACGACGTTGATCAGGCCGGTGCCCTGCGCGTACGCCTGCTCGCCGTGGATGCGGTCCGCGGTCGAGGTGAGCGCCGTGCGCAGCTTCGCCGGGGTCAGGTCGACGTGCTCGCGCTTGGCGGCGGAGAGCAGCAGCGCCGATGCGCCCGCGGCCTGCGGGGACGCCATCGACGTGCCCTGCAGCATCGAGTAACCGGCCGGGAGCTGGTAGCCCGCCTCGGCGACCGGGGAGCCCGGCAGCCAGGTCTGCGTGGTGTTGATGGCCGAGCCCGGCGCCGAGATGATCGGCGCGAAGCCGCCGTCCTCGCGCGGGCCGCGCGAGGAGAACGGCATCATCGCGTACGACTTCTCGACGGCGGAGCCGTAGTTGGCGGCCCAGGTCTCCTTGGAGATCGAGGCGCCGACGGAGATGACCTTGTCCGCGAGTGCGGGGTCGCCGATGGTGTTCGCGCCGGGGCCCGAGTTGCCCGCGGAGATCACCAGCTGGACGCCGTACTCGTCGATGAGGCGCTTGTAGAGCGCGGCGCGCGCGTTGTTGCCGTCGTTCAGGGCCGGCAGGCCGCCGATCGACATGTTCACGATGTCGACGCCGCGCTTCGTGACGAGGTCGATCATGCCCTCGGTGAGCGCGACGTTCGTGCAGCCGCCGGTCCAGGTGCAGGCGCGCGAGGAGACCAGCTTGGCGCCGGGCGCCGCGCCGTTCATCTTGCCGCCGAACAGGCCGTTGGCCGCGGTGATGCCCGCGACGTGCGTGCCGTGCTCGGACTCGATGACGCCGATGTTGACGAAGTCGGCCTTCTTGCCGACCCAGTCGCCGCCGTACGGGTCGGTCGGCACGTCCTTGCGGATCTCGACGACGAAGGGGACGCGCTCGACGACGTCGGTCGCCGGGTCGTCCTTGCCGAAGTAGGCGACCTGGTGGTCGTCCTTGTACGGCTTCATCACCTCGTCGTCGGTGAAGTCCTTGTTGTTGTTCAGGTCGACGCGGACGGTCCCGGCGGCCGGGTCGTAGAGCACGCCCCAGCTGTCGGTGGTGTCGCCGTCGCGGTTGATGTCGCCCTTGGCGTCGCCGCCGGTGGTGGCCGACTCCAGGAAGCGGTTGACCTGGAAGGAGCCCGCGGGGGCCTTCCACGTCTCGCCGTTCCAGGTGAAGACGGGGCCCGTGACCGGGTTGGTCATGCGGCGCCAGGTGGCGTCCGCGTCCACGATCGGGTCGGTCGCGGTCACCCAGTCGGTGATCTTCCGCTCGCCCGTGGTGGTCTTCTTGAGCGCGGGGTGACCCAGGTCGACGCCGGAGTCCAGGATGCCGATGGTGGTGCCGCGGCCGTCCGCCTTCGGGTTCTTCTTCACGAAGTCGACGGCGCCCGTCTCGAAGGACGGGTTGTACGGGTTCTTCGCCGGGGTCTTCTTGCCGGGTCCGGAATACGTCCCCTTGCCCGCGGTCTTCGCGCCCTTGGCCCGGTCGGCGGCGGGCGTCGGGTCGTCCAGTTCGATCTCGTGCCGCAGGTCGATGCCCTGCACGGACGACAGCTTCCCGGCGGCCTCGATGGCGGCCCCGGCCTTCGAGGTGGGCACGGTGGCGCGTACGTAGCCGAGCTTGTCGTACGTCCGGCCGACCGAACCGCCCTTGACGGCGTCGAGCTGGTCGGCGACCTGCTCGGTGGCGCCGGGTGCGGTGGCGACCATCATCGTGACGGTCTTCTCGCCGTCCGCCTGCGCTTCGGCGAGCAGATCGGCGTCGGCCGAACCGAGTTTCTCCTCGGCGGACTTGGGGGTGGTCTGGCCCCCGGGGTCCCCGTCGGCCGCGAGGGCCATGGGTATGGGCCCGGCGGCGGAGAGCGCGGCGGTCAGGCCGACGGCTATCGCGAGACGGGTCGTGCGTCTAGCACTGGATCTGTGCATCAGCATCCCTGTACGTAAAGGTCGAAAAGGTCCGGAATCCGGAACCGGATGACCGCTCAGCCTTACGTAAGTGACTGCTGTTTGGGGAGAGTTGTCCGAGCTGTGATCAGGGCATGACGCAATTCCGCCACCCGCCATGCCGGACAAGGCGGTTCATAGCGGGACTTGGGGTCAGCTCTCGCGCGAGCGCGCGTAGTGCCGCGACGCCTTCGCGCGGTTGCCGCAGGCCGCCATGGAGCACCAGCGGCGCGTGCCGTTGCGCGAGGTGTCGAAGAAGTGCAGGACGCAGGACTCGTGGGCGCAGCCGCGGATCCGGTCGGGCGCGGCGGCCAGGAGGCTGAGGTAGTCGCGCGCGGCGAGCCAGGCCGCGCCCCACGCCGGGTCCGCGAACTCGGGCTCCTCGCCGGGGCCTTCCCCGGTGAGGGTCGCGCGGATGCGGCCGTGCGAGAGGACCGCGTCGACACGCGCGATGCCCGCCGGGTCGCCGGGGGAGTCCACGACGGAGGCGAGCGCCTCGCGGGCACGCAGGACGTGCTCCAGGGTCGCCCCGTCGGCGGTGAAGCGCGTACCGAGACCGTTCGCCGCGAGCCAGACGCCGAGCCCTCCGGTGTCCGTGAGCAGGTCCTGGCGTACGCCCTCGTGCATCCAGACGGTGTTGAGCAGGTCGAGGGAGAGCGGCTCGCCGGTGAGCGGGCGGGGGTCGTGCTGGGTCTTTGCGGCGGCCATGAGTGCTCCCCTTCGGTGCTAACCGCTCAAGAGTACGTGACCGGTTGACGCCTCTGCATCTAACCTCTAATCTCACTTTCAACGGTTAGCAACCAAGGGGAGAACCATGCCGACGTCCACAGCTGTGCGCACCGGCCACATCGGCCTGAACGTCACCGACCTGGAGCGCTCGCTCGCCTTCTACCGGGACGTGCTCGGGTTCGGCCTGCTCGCCGAGGGCAAGGAGGAGGGCCGCCGCTACGCCTTCCTCGGCGAGGGCGGCCAGGAGGGCGGGCGCCCCGTGCTCACGCTCTGGCAGCAGGCCGGTGCCGGGTACTCCGCGCGGAACGCGGGCCTGCACCACCTCGCGTTCGAGGTCGGCACGGTCGAGGAGATCCGCGCGTACGAGAGCGCTCTGCGCGCGTACGGCGTGGAGTTCGCCTACGAGGGGGTCGTCCCGCACGGCGAGGGCGCGGCGTCCGGCGGGATCTTCTTCCATGACCCGGACGGCACGCGTCTGGAAATCTTTGCGGGCGTCGGCGCGGGCGCCTCGGGACCGGCTCCGGTGCCGGATGCGCCTACCTGCGGGTTCTTCTAGCCCTGCGGAAACTGCCGCCCCGCGGCGGAATCCCGGCTGTCGGCCGTGGGTTGTTCGTGGCTGGTCGCGCAGTTCCCCGCGCCCCTTCGGGGGCGCTCCCCATGGCCCGGCAGGAGAGTGGCATGACTACGTACCATCACGGCTCGCGCGCCGTTCAGGATCTCGTCGGCGTGCGGGAGGCGGCCGACCATGTGGGGCGGTCCATCGGTGACGGCATCCGTCCCGTCGCCGCCGCCTTCCTCGGAATCCAGCCCATGCTGGTGATCGGCGGCGCGGACCCCGCGGGCGCCGTATGGGCCTCGCTGCTCACCGGCGAACCCGGGTTCGTGCGGGCCACGGGGCCGCACCAGATATCGATCGCGGGCGGCCTGAACCGGGCCGACCCGCTCGCGCAGACCCTCGCCGGGGAAGGCGCCCCCGTGGGCACCATCGCCCTCGATCCCCGCACCCGGCGCCGCATGCGCCTCAACGGCCGGGCGCGGCCGACACCCCGTGGTCTGGCGATCGAAGCCGACCAGGTCTTCTCGAACTGCCCGAAGTACATCCAGAAACGGGAACTTCCGCCGGGTGCCCTGCCCGGCCGCCCGTCCGCGCCCCGCCGCGGCACGAAACTCACCGGCGACCAGCGCGCGTTCCTGGCCGCAGCGGACACCTTCTTCCTCGCCACCGTCCACGCGCACGGCGCCGACGCCAGCCACCGGGGCGGCAACCCCGGCTTCGTCCAGGTCGCTTCCTCCTGCGAAATCGCCTGGCGGGACTACCCCGGCAACTCCATGTTCCTGTCCCTCGGTAATCTCGCCACCGACCCCCGCGCGGGGCTCCTCTTCCTCGACTGGCGGACCGGCACCACCCTCCAGCTCACCGGAACGGCCCGTACCGAATACGGCGACGACGGCTCCCGCACGGTCCGGTTCACCCTCGCCGAAGCGGTCGAGACGCTCGGCGCGAGCCCATGGAGCTGGACCGCTCCGGAGTACTCCCCTGCCAATCCGGGCCAGGAGGACTAGCGTCAATCCGTGCATAAAGAGCTACGGGTGGCGGCCTACGCCGTATGCGTGCAGAACGGGCAGCTGCTGCTCGCCCGCTGGGTCGCGGGCGACGGCAGCAAGCGCTGGACGCTGCCCGGGGGCGGAATGGACCACGGGGAAGACCCGTACGACACGGTGATCCGCGAGGCCGACGAGGAGACCGGGTACGCCATCGAGCCCGTCACGCTCCTCGGCGTCGACTCGCTGCGCAGGCGCTACCCCCGCAAGCTCGGCGCCCTCGCCGACTTCCACGGCCTGCGCATCGTCTACGAGGCGCGGATCACCGGCGGCGAGCTGCGCCACGAGCAGGACGGGTCCACCGACCTCGCGGCCTGGCACGCCCTGGACGCCGTCGCCGGACTCGACCGGGTCGGGCTCGTCGACATCGGGCTCGACCTGTGGCGGACCCGGCCGGGGGACGGCCACCGGACGGCGCCCGCCTGAGCCCCCGCAGTGCCTGCCCTTCCCCGGAAGGTGAACGTGGAGTGACCGCCTCCTCTCCGCCCGGAGAGAGCTGTGTGACCGCGCAGGGTGCTCGATGATCCACGTACGGTGATCGGCGCTGCCCGTTGCGGTCTCGTTAACGTGCAGGTCATCCCGGATGCCAACGATCCAGTACGAGCGGGATTCTCGCCTGGTGCGAGGGGCCCGCGACCACTGCCGACTCGTCTGGAATCGGGGAGACCGCGCCATGCCGCGCATACGCTCTGTCGCCACCGCCGCCCGGGCCGCCACCCACTCCGCAGTCTCCGCCGTCGATCGCCGGGCCTTCCTCGCGACCACCGGAGCCGTCTCCCTGTCCGCGGGCATCGGCTACGCCCTGCGGCCCGCCGCAAGCCATGCCGCCCCCAGCGGCCCCGCCCCCGTCGCGCTCTCCCGGCAGGCACCCGCCGCGCCCCTCGCGCCCTACCGGGGCGGCACCACACTGGGCGCCGTCGCCACGCCCCGCGGCACGTCCGGCTACCGGCGGCTGGGCGACGGGCCCGCCTGGGGCCGCGTGGTCCGCGGCGATCTCGCCGCCGCGAAGAACGGCCGCGAAGGGCGCCGCACCCCGCTCGCCGCGTTCGTCCAGTTCACCGACCTGCACCTGGTCGACGTGCAGCACCCGCTGCGCTACGAGTACCTGCGCGCCCAGACCGCCAGCGCCTGGCGCCCGCAGGAAGCCCTCTCGGTGGCCGGCGCGGTCGCGCTCGTCGAGCGGGTCAACGCGCTGCGCGGCGCGCCCGCCACCGGATCGCCGCTGCACTGCGTGGTGACGACGGGCGACAACACCGACAACAACTCCCGCTCCGAACTCGACTGGTTCCTCAAGACCATGAGCGGCGGACGCATCAACCCCAACACCGGCGACCCGCGCCGCTACGAAGGCGTCCAGGACAGCGGCCTGAAGCTGTACTGGCACCCGGACGACGACCTGCGCGACTCCGACAAGGCCCTCGGCTTCCCCCGGGTCGACGGCTTCCTGGAAGCCGCCCTGCGCGAGGTCAACAGCCCCGGTCTCGGCCTGCCCTGGTACTCCACCGTCGGCAACCACGACGCGCTGCCCGGCGGCTGCTGGGGGCCCGGCGACTCGTACTTCTCCGAATTCGCCGTGGGCGGCAAGAAGCTGATGTCCCTCGACGAGCCGCGCGGCGCCGCCCTGTGGAAGGCCGTCAAGAAGGGCCGTGACCCCAAGGGCGCGCACTTCAAGGAGCTCCTGAAGAGCGAGGCGCGGCGGATGCGCTCGGTCACGCCGGACGAGAGCCGCGCGCCCTTCACCCCCGCCGAGTACGTCAAGGCCCACCTCGACCCCGCGTACAAGGGCCACGGCCCCGCCGGGCACGGCTACACGCAGGAGAACCTCGACGCGGGCACCCAGTACTACTCCTTCCGCATCAGCGAGGACGTCCTGGGCATCAGCCTGGACTCGACGGACCCCGGCGGGCACTACGAGGGCTCGCTCGGCTCGGCCCAGATGGACTGGCTCGAACGGGAGCTGAAGGCGAACGAGAAGAAGGACGGCGGCGGTTCGTACGTCGTCGTCTTCAGCCACCACACCAGCAGGACCATGCGCAATCTGCGCGAGGACCCCGAGCGCCCGCGCGAGGGCAGGCACGGCGGCGACGAGATCGTCGCCCTCCTCGCCCGCCACCGTTCCGTCCTCGCCTGGGTCAACGGACACAGCCACAAGAACGACATCACCGCGCACCAGACCCCGCAGGGCTCCTTCTGGGAGGTCTCCACGGCCTCGCACATCGACTTCCCGCAGCTGGCCCGCGTGGTGGAGCTGAGCGACAACCACGACGGCACGATCTCCCTCTTCACCACCCTCATCGAGTCGTCGGCCCCGCACCGCACGGATTACGCCGACCTCTCCCAGACCGGCCTCGCCGCGCTCTACCGCGAGCTGTCCTTCAACGCCCCTGGTGCCAAGCCCGCGCTGGGCGGCGAGCCGGGCGACCGGAACACGGAACTGATCCTCAAGAAGGGCTGAAACCCACTCGACCCGCGTGAGCCGGTCATCCGGCGGGGCCCGGCGTGCGGGCCCCGCTCCCTCCCTCCTGCGAGGACTAACGCGGCAGGACCACCACATACGCCGCCGGATCGCGGTCGGCCGAGGCCATCAGCGCGGTCCGTACGACGGTCGCCTGCTGTTCGAGCGACTCGCGCAGCTTCCTGGGGGTCAGGTGGACGACGGTGATGCCCAGCCGCTCCAGGTGCTCGCGCTTGCGGGCGTACTCGGACCACAGCGCGTCGTCGTCCGGCCGGAAGCCCTGCCGGGGAGCCCGCGTGTCCAGCTCGACGGCCACGGCCAGGTCGGGCCAGAACGCGTCGACGCCCCCGAGATGCGGCCCGCCGGGCAATCGCAGGTCGACGTTCCACAGCGGATCGGGCAGACCGTGCTCGGCGACCATCTGGTACAACCGGTCCTCGGCGATGGCCCGCCCTTCGGCGAGCAGCGAGTCCACCGCGTCCACGACATGCGGGCGGGTGAGCAGCTTCGCCTGGTTCAACTCCCGCACGATCGCCGCCGGTTCGCAGTGGTTGCCGCGCACCGCCTCGGTGAGCAGGCGGCGCACCGCGCCCGCCTCGGTAAGACCCGCCACGGCATCGGCGAGCGCACGCGGCACGGGAGCCACCGGAACGCCCGCGATCTGTACGGCGGTCGGCATCGCCTGGGCCCGCACGAGCCGCACGAACCCGGTCGAACGCAGCCGCCGGGTGCGCGGGACGAGGACGTCGATGCGGTCCAGGGAGAGCAGCGGGGGAGCCGACGAGAAGCGGTGCAGGGCGAGCGCGGCGAGTCCCGTGACCAGGGCGTCGGCGTACGGGGCGTGGGGTTCGCCCGCGCCGGGCTGCACGGGGACGCTCTTCGCCGCCCTCGCCGGTGGCCGCCCCGCGTACAACAGGGCGCCGTGCAGCCGCTCTTCGCTGGTCGGAGGCCCTGGGTGCAGCAGGCAGACCCCCGGAAGCAGCTGCTGCCAGGGCCCTTCCGGGCGGCAGTGTGCGGAAATGTCCGCGGCGCAGACGCCGTGGGCGCGGAGCTGGGCGGTGCTCATCACGCGGCGCTGGACGGCGGCGAGGTGACGCAGGGGGCGGGGGGAGAGCGGGGTGTTGTGGTTCATGACCCGGCCATTCCCGCTGCCGATCCGCCCGCTAACCGCTGTTACAGGCCCGTCGACATAACCGGACAACCCCGCACTAAAGTGCAGACGTTCGACTGCCGAAAAGGTCCGTTTGCGCGGGGTACGTGCCGGAGGCCGGCGGGCGGGCGGGCGCCGGGGCTGCCGAGCAGCGACAGACGCGGCGCCCGCCCCGACCGGCCTAGGAAGCGGCAGCCGCGTCGCAGCCCTGCGCCCGCAGCGACCGCGCGAGGTCGTCCCGGGCCTCGAGGACGAGCCGCCGCAGGGCGGGCGCGCCCCCCTCGTGCGAGGCGAGCCACGCGTCGGCCGCGTCCACCGTGGACTGATCGTCCTGGAGATGCGGGAACAGGCCCTTCACCACGTCCATCCCGATCTGGATCGACCGCTCGGCCCACAGCCGCTCGATGGCGGCGAAGTACTTGGGCGCGTACGGAGCGATCAGCTCCCGCTGCGACGACTGCCCGAACCCGGAGATCGTCGCCCCCACCAGGGCGTTGGACAGCGAGTCGGACTCCACCACGGCGGCCCACGCCTGCGCCTTGACCGCCTCGGAAGGCCGCGCGGCCAGGCACCGCACCTGGTGCCGCTTGCCCGAAGCGGTGTCGTCACGGGCCAGTTCGGCGGCCAGTACCCGCTCGTCGGCGACGCCGTGCGAGGCCAGCGGGCCGAGGAAGGACCAGCGCAGCTCCTGGTCGACGTCCAGGCCGTCGATCTGCGCCGTCCCCGCGAGGAGACCCTGCAACAGCTGGAGGTCGGCCTCCGACGAAGCCACCGCGGCGAAGAACCGCGCCCACGTCAGCTGGTTCTGGCTGCCCGGCTCCGCGATCCGCAGCTCCCGCAGCGCACCCTCGGCGAGCGCGCGCCCGCCCTCCTCGCGCCATTCGGGGGCCGCGTAGAAGGTGAGGGCTGAGTCTGCCCACGTGTGCAGCATCTGAAGGACGCCGATGTCGCTCTCGCGCCCCGCGAAGCGCAGCACGAGCCCGATGAAGTCCCGCGCGGGCATGAGCGCGTCCCGCGTGAGGTTCCACAGCGCGGACCAGCACAGCGCGCGGGCGAGCGGATCGGTGATGTCGCCGAGGTGCGCGCGCAGCGTGTCGAGGGAGTTCTCGTCGAAGCGGATCTTGCAGTACGTCAGGTCGTCGTCGTTGACCAGGACCAGCTCGGGAGCCTGTTCGCCGGCCAGCTCGGACACCACCGTGCGCGGCCCGTCGACGTCCACCTCCGCGCGGGCGTACCGCGTCAGCTCGCCCTCGGGCGTGCGGCGGTACAGACCCACCGCCACGCGGTGCGGCCGCAGCTCGGGGTGG
This sequence comes from Streptomyces sp. NPDC059900, assembly GCF_050270335.1. Classification (NCBI taxonomy): domain Bacteria; kingdom Bacillati; phylum Actinomycetota; class Actinomycetes; order Kitasatosporales; family Streptomycetaceae; genus Streptomyces; species Streptomyces sp. NPDC059900. The sequence continues at coordinate 18,210 of NZ_JBNNJZ010000046.1, read as the reverse complement.
GACTCGGCGGCCTCCTGGATGACGGAGAGCTCGGTGATCCGGCCCTCCGCGTTCAGCAGGACCTGCGGGGTCAGGGAGTTGACGCCCGCCGTCTGGAGCCAGGCCTGCGACCACGCCGCCATGTCGCGCCCCGATGTCTCCTCCAGGACCGAGAGGAGATCGCCGAGCCGGGTGTTGCCGTACGCGTGCCGCTTGAAGTAGCGCCGGGCGCCTTCGAGGAAGGCGTCACGCCCGGCGTAGGCGACGAGCTGCTTCAGGACGCTCGCGCCCTTCGCGTACGTGATCCCGTCGAAGTTGAGCTTGGCGTCCTCCAGGTCGCGGATGTCGGCCGTGACCGGGTGCGTGGAGGGCAGCTGGTCGGCGCGGTAGGCCCACGCCTTGCGGTTGTTGGCGAAGGTGATCCAGCCGTTGGTGAAGCGCGTCGCCTCGACCATCGAGAAGGTGCCCATGAAGTCGGCGAAGGACTCCTTGAGCCACAGGTCGTCCCACCAGCGCATGGTGACGAGGTCGCCGAACCACATGTGCGCCATCTCGTGCAGGATGACGTTGGCCCGGCGCTCGTACGACGCGCTGGTCACCTTGCCGCGGAAGATGTACTCCTCGCGGAAGGTCACACAGCCGGGGTTCTCCATCGCGCCCAGGTTGTACTCCGGGACGAAGGCCTGGTCGTACTTCCCGAAGGGGTAGGGGTAGTCGAAGTTGTCGTGGAAGAAGTCCAGGCCCTGCTTGGTGACCAGGAAGACGTCGTCCGCGTCGAAGTACTTGGCGAGCCCCTTGCGGCACAGGGCGCCGAGCGGGATCTCCAGCGTCGTGCCGTCGTCGAAGGTGCGGCTGTAGGAGTCCGTCACGTAGTGGTACGGGCCCGCGACGACCGCCGTGATGTACGTCGAGATCGGCTTCGTCTCGGCGAATTTCCATACGCCGTCGACCAGTTCACCCGAGCCGTTGGACCACGCGGTCCAGCCCTCGGGGGCCTGCACCTCGAACCGGAAGGGTGCCTTCAGGTCGGGCTGCTCGAAGTTGGCGAAGACGCGGCGGGAGTCCGCGGGCTCGTACTGCGTATAGAGATAGACCTCGCCGTCCTCCGGGTCGACGAAGCGGTGCATGCCCTCGCCGGTGCGGCTGTAGGCGCACTGGGCGTCGACCACCAGTTCGTTCTCGGCGGCCAGGTCCTCGAGCGTGATCCGGGCGCCGTCGAAGACCTCGGAGGGGTCGAGGTCCTTGCCGTTGAGGGAGACCGCCGTGACGCTCGGGGCGATCAGGTCGGCGAAGCTCGCGGCGCCGGGCTCGGCGGAGCGGAAGCGGATCGTGGTGACGGAGCGGAACGTGCGCGGCTCCTGGTCGCTCCCGCCGGTCGCGGAGCGCAGGTCGAGAAAGACCTCGTACCCGTCGACGGACAACAGCGCGGCCCTCTCCTGGGCCTCGTCGCGGGAAAGATTCTCTCCGGGCACGGGCGGTACTCCCTTGTACTCGCAGGTGGAAGTCGTGGATCGCACGACCTGTACGAATGTCTACGATCCTCGCATGTGCCCCCAGCGCGCGGTATCCGGGAATGCCCGGGCAGATCACTGACGTTCCCCCGGTCAAGCGCGCACGCATTCCCTAAGGGAGAGACATGTCCGAGAATGGCAAGTCCGGTAAGCCCGGCAAGACCACAGCCGACTTCTGGTTCGACCCGCTGTGCCCTTGGGCCTGGATGACCTCGCGCTGGATGCTCGAGGTGGAGAAGGTCCGCGACGTCGAGGTCCGCTGGCATGTCATGAGCCTCGCCGTACTGAACGAGGACCGGCTCGACGAGCTGCCCGAGGAGTACCGCGAGATGCTGGAGACGAAGGCCTGGGGCCCGGTCCGCGTGGTCATCGCCGCCCAGCAGAAGCACGGCGACGAGACCATCGGCGACCTCTACACCGCCCTCGGCACCCGTTTCCACAACCTCGGCGAGGGCCCGACCCGCGAGGCGGTCGTCTCCGCGCTCAAGGACGTCGGCCTGCCCGAGGAGCTCGCGGACTACGCGGACTCGGACGAGTACGACACCCAGCTGCGCGCCTCCCACCAGGAGGGCATCGACAAGGTCGGCCAGGACGTGGGCACGCCCGTCATCGCCGTCCCCGGCGCGGACGGCGAGCAGGTCGCCTTCTTCGGCCCCGTCGTGACCCCCGCCCCCAAGGGCGAGGCCGCGGCAAAGCTCTGGGACGGCACGCTCCTCGTGGCATCGACCCCGGGCTTCTACGAAATCAAGCGCACCCGCACGCAGGGCCCGATCTTCGACTGACCTAGCCGAAGGGCGGCGGCAGGACGCGTCCCTTGGCCTGGTTGAGGTGCGGCTGCACCCAACGGCACCCGGCGCCCTGGCAGCGCCAGTGGCCGTGGGCCTCGGCCCGCGTCATCAGGGTGGCCAGGTAGTCCTCCTCGCCCTGATTGACCGGCCGGAAGTCCTGCGGTTTGCCGCCGCAGGTCGGGCAGTGCCTGGAAGCCGTCGCCATGGCCATACGGTCCACCGGAACCCGGCCTACCGAAAGACCCCCGTGAGTCACGTCCTCACGGGGGTCTTTCCTCTATCCGCCTGCCTCGGCGAAAGTTGAGAAGACGATCACGAGGCAGGGCGTTTCAGGGGGCGCGGAGCCTTACGGGGCCAGCAGCAGGCTGTTCACGCGCTGCTTGGCCGCCGCGTAACGCTTCGACACGTCCTGCCAGTTGACGACGGCCCACATGGCCTCGATGAAGTCGACCTTCTGGTTCTTGTACTGCAGGTAGAAGGCGTGCTCCCAGGCGTCGAAGACCAGGATCGGCGTCGAGCCCTGGCCGACGTTGCCCTGGTGGTCGTAGACCTGCTCGACGATGAGGCGGTTGCTCAGCGGCTCGTAGGCGAGCACGCCCCAGCCCGAACCCTGCGTGGTCGCCGAGGCCTTGGTCAGCTGGGCCTTGAACTTGGCGAAGGAGCCGAAGGACTCGGTGATGGCGTCCGCGAGGTCACCCACACCGTCCGCGGCAAGCGGCTCACCGCCGCCGCCGTCCTTCGGGCTGTTCATGTTGTGCCAGTAAATGCTGTGCAGGATGTGGCCGGAGAGGTGGAAGGCCAGGTTCTTCTCCAGGCCGTTGATGGCGCCCCAGCTCTCCTTGTCGCGCGCCTCCTCCAGCTGCTCAAGGGTGTCGTTCGCGCCCTTCACGTACGCCGCGTGGTGCTTGTCGTGGTGCAGCTCGACGATCTGGGGATTGATGACCGGCTCGAGCGCCGCGTAGTCGTACGGAAGTTCAGGAAGCGTGTAAATGGCCATGATCCGAGCCCTCCGACTGCTGCTCTGCTGTAGTGCAACGCTTATTGCAACCTATATGCAAGTGCAGGCTAGCAGCAGAAGTATGCGCGGGCAGGGCGGGGATGATCAGCCCTTCGTCCTAGGACCTGCGGGTACGCCGAAGGGGCCCGGGTCGACGTCGACCCGGGCCCCTTCGTGTACGGCGATGTCCTACTCGGCGGCCGCCGGCGCCGGACGCTCGGCCAGCTTCTGGCGCACGATGCCGATGATCGCGAGCACCAGGGTCAGCGCGCCCGTCGCGAGGAGTTGCTTGCGTGTGTCGGGCTGCTGGGTCATCAGGTAGAAGATGTACGCCATCCCGGCGAGCGCCACCCACGTCAGGAACGGGTACGCCCACATCTTCACGACCAGCTTCTGCGGCTCCTCGCGCTCCGTCCTGCGGCGCAGGATCAGCTGCGAGGCGGCGATGAAGATCCAGACGACCAGGATCATGGCGCCGATCATGTTCAGGAGCCACGGGAAGACGTCGTCCGGGCGCCAGTAGCTGAGCAGGACGCAGACGAAGCCGAAGACCGAGGACGCGAGGACCGCCAGGCGCGGGACGCCGCTGTAGATGCGGCCGAGCACCTTGGGGCCCTGGCCGCGCTCGATCAGGGAGTACGACATGCGCGACGCGCCGTAGATGTTGGCGTTCATCGCGGAGAGCAGGGCGATCAGGATGACGACGTTCATGATCTGACCGGCGCCGGGGATGCCCAGGTGGTCGAGTGTGGCGACGTACGGGCCCTTCTCGGCGACCTCCTTGTTGTCCCACGGCAGCAGCGTGACGACGACGAGCATCGAGCCGACGTAGAAGACGGCGATGCGCCACATCGCGGTGCGCACGGCCTTGGCGACGCTCTGGACCGGCTTCTCGGACTCGGCCGCCGCGATCGTGACGGTCTCCAGACCGCCGTACGCGAAGACGGACGCGAGGAGGCCGATGATCAGGCCGTCCGTGCCCTTCGGCATGAAGCCGCCCTCGCCGGTGAGGTTCGCGGTGCCGGGCGCGGAGACGTCCGAGCCGGGCAGGATGCCGAGGATCGCGAGGACGCCGATGCCCAGGAAGAGCGCGATGGCGCCGACCTTGAGGGCGGCGAACCAGAACTCGAACTCGCCGAAGTTCTTCACGGCCGTCAGGTTGGCCCCGCAGAACACCAGCATGAACAGGGCGACCCAGGCCCACTGCGGCGTACCGGGGAACCAGCCCACCATGATGTCCGCGGCGCCGATGCCCTCCAGGCCGACGGCGACACAGAGCAGGAACCAGAAGCCCCAGCCCGCGGTGAAGCCCGCCCAGGGGCCGATCGCCCGCTCGGCGTGGACCGAGAAGGAGCCGGACGCAGGGTTCGCGGCCGACATCTCGCCGAGCATGCGCATCACGAGCATGACGAGCGCGCCGGATATCGCGTAGGCGAGGACGATCGAGGGCCCGGCCGCGGCGATGCCCGCCCCGGAGCCCACGAAGAGTCCGGCGCCGATCACGCCGCCGAGGGCGATCATCGAGAGGTGCCGCTGCTTGAGGCCGTGGACGAGCGGCGAATCGGCCTTGGGGGCCTCTTCGGGTGCTGCGTCCTTGGGGGTGTCCTGGGGAGTGGACATCCGAGACATGGGCGTGCCCTGTTCAGTAGCTGAAGTGGGGGGTGCGAGCGGCCCACAGTCTGAAGTCCGGCACCGCTGACAGGGAACACCTGACCGCTATACGGACACCACGCTCACACGTTGTGAAGCGACGGGCACGAAATGTTCACGCCCGCTTCATGACGCCCGCAGGCCGCCTCACGCCCGCCTCACGCCCGCTTCGTGCGCGCCGCGCGCCACTCCCGCAGCCCGGCGACCGCGAGCACGAGCCCCGTCGCGCCCGCCGACCACAGCAGCTGCGGCCGCGCCCCTTCGTCGGTCAGCATCAGCCCGAGCACGGCCGCCATCGCCGCGAGGGCCGCCCACGTCAGATACGGGAACGCCCACATCCGCAGGACGAGCCGCTCGGGCGCCTCGCGCTCGATGCGCCGACGCAGGCGCAGCTGCGAGACCGCGATCAGCGCCCAGACGAAGAGGAGCACCGCGCCGACCGAGTTGAGCATGTAGAGGAAGACCGAGTCGGGCCACTTCAGATTGAGCACGACGGACACGAAGCCGAAGGCCACCGACGCGAGCACGGCCCGGCGCGGGACCCCGCCGCCCGACACCTTCAGGAGGGCCTTGGGGGCCTCGCCGCGCTCGGCGAGCGAAAAGACCATCCGGGACGAGCCGTAGAGATTGGCGTTCAGCGCCGAGAGCAGCGCCACGAACACCACGATGTTCATGATCGTGCCCGCGGACGGCACCCCGATCGAGTCCAGGACCGTCACATACGGACTGACGCCCGCCTTTTCCGCCGTCCACGGAAGGACCGTCACGATGACGAGCATCGAGCCGACGTAGAAGAAGAGGATGCGGTAGACGGCGCTGCGCACCGCGCGGGCCACCGAGCGCACCGGGTCGTCGGACTCGGCGGCGGCGATCGTCACGACCTCCAGGCCGCCGAAGGCGAAGACCACGGCGAGCACGCCGGAGATCACGCCCTCCCAGCCGTTGGGCAGGAACCCGCCCTGCCCCGTGAGGTTGGTCAGGCCCGCGGGCTCCGTGTCGGGCAGCACCCCGAAGATCGCGAGCAGCCCGAGGACGAGGAACGCGACGATCGCGAAGACCTTCAGGGCGGCGAACCAGAACTCGAACTCGCCGAAGTTCTTCACGGCGGCGAGGTTGGCCGCCGTGAACACCAGCATGAAGACGAGGACCCAGGCCCACTGCGGAACGCCCTGCACCCAGCCGTTGGCGATCTGCGCCGCGCCGGTTGCCTCCACGGCGAGCACGACCACCAGCAGGAACCAGTAGAGCCACCCGACGCTGAACCCCGCCCAGCGGCCGAGCGCGCGCTCCGCGTGCACCGAGAAGGACCCGGACGCGGGCATCGCCGCCGACATCTCGCCGAGCATCCGCATCACGCACATCGCCAGCGCACCGGCGATGAGATACGAGACGACGATGCCGGGCCCGGCGACAGCGATCCCGGCTCCGGAGCCGACGAACAACCCGGCCCCGATGACACCGCCGAGCCCCAGCATGGTGAGGTGACGCTGCTTCAGACCACCGCCGAGAGGCTCTGCCGTGTTCCCGCTGCCGGGCGCCGATGAATCGGGGGGTGCGTCGTGCATGGTGCTCAGCGCTGCTCTCGGGATCACAAAGAAATTGGCGGGAACCTACAGTCTCCCTGGGCAGGAGCCCCCCGCGCAAAACGGGACTCCGAAGGTCCCACCTCAGTGACGAGCATCACGCCCCCCGCAGGGGTACACCCAGCGCTTTGTGCGAAGCCCACCACCGGGGCACCCGGTGCCTTGTCACTCACCGCCGGTGAAAGCCGCCCCGGCCCGGGATAGCGTCGCGGGGTCCCACCTGCCCGTCCCAGAACCCGCGGAGTCCCGATGAGCATCGCCGCCGTCTCTTCCCGTCCCGGTCAGGTCCTCGCGGACCTGCTCCCCGCGTCCCGCGCGAAGGACGCGGCCTTCGTCCTCGGCGGCGCCGCCCTCACCGGCATAGCGGCCCAGATCGCGGTGCCCGTGCCGGGCTCCCCCGTGCCGGTGACGGGACAGACCTTCGCCGCCCTCCTCGTCGGCACCGCCCTCGGCGCCCGCCGCGGCTTCCTCTCCCTCGCCGTGTACGCCCTCGTCGGCATGGCCGGCATGCCGTGGTTCGCCCAGGCGGGCTCCGGCGTCGCCGCGCCGTCCCTCGGCTACGTCCTCGGCATGCTGCTCGCCGCCACCGTGGTCGGCGCCCTCGCCCGCCGCGGCGGCGACCGCTCCGTCCTGCGCACCGCGGGCACGATGGTGCTCGGCTCCGCGATCATCTACGCGGTCGGCGTCCCGTACCTCGCCGCCGCGACCGGCATGTCGCTGACCCAGGCCGTCGCCGCCGGACTCACGCCCTTCCTGATCGGCGACGCCCTGAAGGCCGCGCTCGCGATGGGCGCGCTGCCCACGGCGTGGAAGCTGCTCGACCGCTAGCCCGACCGCTGGCCCGACCGGCGTGTGCGCCGGCTCAACCGGCTTTCCCCACGCCGTAGTTCCGCCTGAAGAGGTTCGCCGGGTCGTACGTGGCCTTGAGACCGGCGAGCCTCTTTTGCGTACCGGCGTCGTAAAGCCCGTCGCCCCCGGCCCCGTCGCCCCGTTCCCCGGCGGCGAACGCGAAGTTGAGCAACCGCCCCACGGCCGCCGGCGCGAAGAGCCCGAACGCCCGGTCCTGCACGGCCCGCACCGCGTCCAGATCCGTGCCGTCGCCGCCCTGGAAGGGCGAGAGCACCCGCACCAGCCACCCCGCGCCCCGGTGGGGCACCGCGTTGCCCGCGGGCTTCGCGAGCGCCCCGCCCAGCTGGTTGATCTGCACGACGTGCATCTTCTCGGCGGCCGGACCGGTCAGCGCCAGCAGCTCGATCGCCGCGTCGACGTCCAGCCCGGCCACCGCCACGCTGTCCCCGTAGTAGGAGTGCGGGAAGTCCGGGTCGCTGTGGATCGTGTGGCTGTCGGTGTACGGCATCTCCCGCAGCGAGTCCGACACGACGGGCCCGATCTCCCGCAGCGGCGCCACCAGGCGCTCGCCCGCCGCCTCGGAGCCCGTGTAGGCGACCCGGACGGTGACGAGATAGCGGCCCCGCAGATGGGGCGGCAGCTGCGGCATGTCCGGATAGACGAGGGCCGCCACCGACGAGGTCAGCTCGTCCGGCACGGTCCGCGTCCACGCCTCGTACGCCCGCAGCACCCGCGCGGGGTCCACCTCGCGCCCGTCGAACTCGATCGCCCCGCCGTAGAGCCGCGCCACCGGCACCAGGCCGATCTCCAGGGCCGTCACCACCCCCAGGTTCGCGCCCCCGCCGAGCAGCCCCCAGAACAGCTCCGGCTCGCTCTCCTGCGTGACGTGGCGCAGCGTGCCGTCCGCCGTGACGACGTCGAGCCGTCTGACGTGGTCGGCCGCGTACCCGAACTCCCGCGCCAGGATGCCGAGCCCGCCGCCCAGCGTGTACGAGACGGCGCCCACGCCCGGCGCCGAACCGTTCAGCGGCGCGAGCCCGTGCGCCGCCGCGGCCTCCACCACCTGGCCCCAGCGGACACCCGCGCCCACGGTGACCGTGCGCGCGTCCGCATCGATCTCGACGGAGTCCATCCGGCGGGTGCTGATCAGAACGCCGCCCTGCGACGACCCCGGAAGCCCGTGCCCGGTGGCCTGCACCCCGACGGGCAGACCGGCATCCGCGGCGTACGACACGGCGGCGACGACGTCATCGGCGCTCCCGGCCGCGAACACGATCGCGGGCCGCTGCGCGAAACCGGTCTGGAATCCGGCGATCTCCTCGTCGTACCCGTCGTCGCCGGGCCGGAACACGAGTCGCCCATCGGTGAAGTCCACGGTGATCCTCCAGGAAGTCCTTGCTGACGGATCAGAGCTTCCCCGGGAAACCTGACATCTGCCGTCAAGTTTTCCGGGCCTTCGTCAATTCCGTGAACTGTGCTGTCATGAGAGGAGGGTTGGGGGTGAACCCATGCCGGAGCTTCGCGTGGTCGCGGGCCGCTACCGCCTGCTCGCCGTCATCGGCCAGGGAGGAATGGGCCGCGTGTGGCGCGCGGCCGACGAGCTTCTGGACCGCGGTGTCGCGGTCAAGGAGATGCGGATCGACGCGGGATTCGAGGGCCCCGAGTCGGAGGACACCCGGGTCCGCAGAGAACGCGCGCTGCGCGAGGCGCGGGCCAGCGCACGGATCGACCACTCCGGTGTCGTACGCGTCTATGACGTCGCCGAGGAGGACGGCCGCCTCTGGATCGTCATGGAACTGATCGACGCGCGTTCCCTGGCACGGTACGTCGACGAAGAGGGGCCCCTGGACGAGCACGACGCGGCGCGCGTGGGCCTCGCCCTGGTGGCGGCGCTGCGCAGGGTGCACGCGGCGGGTGTCCTGCACCGTGACATCAAGCCGGAGAACGTCCTGCTCAGCCCGCGGGGGCCCGCCGACCGGGTCGTCCTCACCGATTTCGGCATCGCCGCCCTTGAGGACACGGGCCGCCTGACGCAGACGGGCCTCCTTGTGGGCTCGCCCGAGTACATGGCGCCCGAGCGGATCTCCGGCGCGCGGCAGGGCCCGCCGTCCGACCTCTGGTCCCTGGGGGCGACGCTCTGCACGGCGCTGCGCGGCAGCTCGCCCTTCGCCCGTGATTCGAGCCTGAACACGCTGGTCGCGGTCCTGCACGAGCCGCCCGAACTGCCGCCGGAAGCCGGCGGCCTGCGTCCGGTGCTCGGCGCGCTCCTGGTCAAGGAGCCGGAGCGGCGGCCGGATCTCGACGAGACGGAGGCGGCCCTGCGCGCGGTGCTCGCGGCACCGCTGAGGCCGCCGGAGCCGCCGGAGTCTTTGAAGTCTGCGGAGTACGGAACCCCGGTGACCCGGCGCATCCAGCTGCCCGACTGGCGGCCCCGCGCGCTGACCGCCGTGGTCCTGCTGGTCGCGGGCGCCGTGGCGGCCGTGATGTTCTTAACCGCGCGCGATCCGGGCGGCGGCGCGCCGCCCGGACCGAGCACGCCTCCGCCGACGGTGGCGGGCACGTCGACCGCGCCACCGTCCGGCGGGACCGGCTAGGCGTCGACCGAGTCGTTGCCGAGGTCGGTGACGGCGGCCTCGGCCGCGTCGCTGCGGGGCCGCACCTTCTCCCGTACGAGGGAGAACACCACCACGAACGCCGCGGCGAGCAGCGAGAGCAGGACCTGCTTGCGTCCGGCCTCGTCGGTCAGCATGTAGACGAGCACGAACGAGATCATCGCGATCGTGACCCAGGTCAGGTACGGGAAGAGCCACATCTTCACGACGAGCTTCTCCGGCTGCTCGCGCAGGATGATGCCGCGCATCCGCAGCTGTGTGAACGCGATCATCAGCCAGACGAAGAGCGCCACCGCGCCGGACGAGTTCAGCAGGAAGTCGAAGACGGTGTCCTGCCACTGGTAGTTGAACCAGACGGCGATGAAGCCGAACACGACGGAGCCGAGGATCGCGGCCTGCGGCACACCGCGCGCGTTGGTGCGCGCGAAGGCCCTGGGCGCGTCACCGCGCTGGCCGAGCGAGAAGGCCATGCGCGACGCGGTGTAGAGGCCCGAGTTGAGACAGGAGAGCACGGCGGTGAGGACGATGACGTTCATGACCTGACCGGCGTGCGGGATGCCGATCGAGTTCAGTGCGGCGACGTACGAACCGTCCTTGACGATCGACTTGTCGTTCCACGGCAGGAGCGTGATGACGACGAAGATCGAGCCCAGGTAGAAGACGCCGATACGCCAGATGACGCTGTTCGTCGCCTTGGTGACGGCGCGCTGCGGGTCCTCGGACTCACCGGCGGCCAGCGTGACGATCTCCGAGCCCATGAAGGAGAAGACGACCATGAGCACACCGGTGAGGATCGCGCCCGCGCCCTTGGGCATGAAGCCGCCCGCGTCGGTGAGGTGCGCGAATCCGGCGCCGGGGTTGTCGGAGCCGGGCAGCACGCCGAAGACGGCGAGCAGACCGATGATCACGAAGCCGCCGATGGCGACGACCTTGATCCCGGCGAACCAGAACTCGAACTCGCCGTAGGAGCCGACCGAGACGAGGTTGGTCGCGGTGAGCACCACCATCACGATGAGTGCCCAGCCCCACTGCGGTACGGCCGGTATCCAGCCGTTGAGGATGACGGCGCCCGCGGTGGCCTCCACCGCGAGGACGACGACCCAGAAGAACCAGTAGAGCCAGCCGATGGAGAAACCGGCCCAGCGGCCGAGGGCCTGGTCCGCGTAGGTGGAGAAGGAGCCCGAGGTGGGCCGTGCGGCGGCCATCTCACCGAGCATCCGCATGACGAGGACCACCATCGCGCCGACCAGGGCGTACGAGACGAGGATGGCGGGTCCGGCGGCGGCGATACCGGAGCTGGAGCCGACGAAGAGGCCCGCTCCGATGACGCCGCCGATGGCGATCATGGAGAGGTGGCGGTTCTTCAGCCCGGCCTTGAGGCCGTCACCGGTGTCGCCAGACCGCGGATCCCCAGGTTCGTTGGGGCTGTGGTCTGCCTTCGCAAGGGAGGGTTGCGAGGTCATGGACGAATCCTTAAGTTCTCGGGTCACGAGCCCCCGCATTCAAACTCAGGGGTGGACGTGACGGAAGACCCGACTCCGGATCGTTGCATTACGGCCCGATGGCCTAGACCTGGTGACCGAGGGTGACCAAGGTCCGGCCCCCGGTCGCCGCTACCCGCCCCGCGACGTGCCACACTCATTCGCATGCGCGTGTACCTCGGCTCGGATCATGCCGGCTACGAACTGAAGAACCACCTGGTCGAGTGGCTCAAGAGCCACGGCCACGAGCCCGTCGACTGCGGGCCCCACATCTATGACGCCCAGGACGACTACCCCCCCTTCTGCCTCCGCGCCGCGGAGAAGACGGCGGCGGACCCCCAGTCGCTCGGCATCGTGATCGGGGGCTCCGGCAACGGCGAGCAGATCGCCGCGAACAAGGTGAAGGGGGTGCGGGCCGCTCTCGCCTGGAGCGAGCAGACGGCTGCCCTCGGGCGTGAGCACAACGACGCGAACGTCATCTCGATCGGCGGGCGGATGCACACGCAGGAAGAGGCGACGAAGTTCGTCGAGATCTTCCTGGCCACGCCGTACTCGGACGAGGCGCGCCACACCCGCCGCATCGAAATGCTGGCCCGCTACGAGACCACGGGCGAGCTCCCCGAGATCCCGGCACACCACCCGCAGCAGTAGGGCCCTCTCCCCGACCCCGCCCGGACGGCTGAGTCTTTCAGCCGTCCGGCGTCTGAGGACGCCCCGGCGCAGCCGGTTTTCGGGAAGGGGCGGGGTAGGGGAAAGAATCCCTGCCTCTGACCGACCCAGGAGGACCCCGTGCCTGAGGGGCACACGATTCACCGCCTCGCGGACGACCACCGTGCGCGCTTCGAAGGGCGAGGCCCTCTCCGCGTCACCAGCCCCCAGGGCAAGTTCTCCGACAGTGCGGCCCTCCTGGACGGTCAGGAGATGGACACCGCCGAGGCCCACGGCAAGCACCTCTTCCTCGGCTTCGAGGCAACCGGCTGGATCCACATCCACCTCGGCCTCTTCGGCAAGGTCAACTTCGGCGGCACGGCGGCCGCGAACCCGCCCACGGACACCGTCCGCCTCCGCCTGGCCACCAAGGACGCGTACGTGGACCTCAGGGGCCCCACGACCTGCGCCCTCATCACGGACGAGGAGAAGCAGGCGATACACGCCCGCCTCGGCCCGGACCCGCTGCGGGAGAACGACGACCCGGACAGGGCCTACGCCCGCATCTCGCGCAGCCGCACGACCATCGCCGCCCTCCTCATGGACCAGAAGGTCATCGCGGGCGTCGGCAACGTCTACCGCGCCGAGGTCCTCTTCCGGCACGGCATCGACCCGTACACCCCGGGCAAGGACATCAAGCAGGCCCAGTGGACGGCGATCTGGGACGACCTGGTCGCCCTGATGCGCGAGGGCGTGCGCCTCAACCGCATCGACACCGTCAGGCCCGAACACACGCCGGAGGCGATGGGCCGCCCGCCGCGTGTGGACGACCACGGCGGCGAGGTGTACGTGTATCGCAGGGCCACGATGCCCTGCTATATCTGTGGCGGCGAGATCCGCACCGCCGATCTCGCCGCCCGCAACCTCTTCTGGTGCCCCAAGTGCCAGCGCGCCCGCCGCTCCCGTCGAAAGGCCACCTGAGTATGTTCGGCACCTTCGGCGGGCTCGGCGGCTTCGTGCTCGTGCTCCTCGGCGTGATCGTCTATCTGCTGCCGTCCCTCATCGCCTTCAACCGGGACGTCGAGCTCCGCTGGGTGGTCCTCGTCATCAACATCTTCCTCGGCGCCTCGCTCATCGGCTGGCTGGTCGCCCTCTATCTGGCGACCCGCAAGCCGAAGCAGCAGGTGGAATCGACCGCCTAGAAGCCGTGCGGCAGCCAGGGCGCCACGTCCGAGCCGAAGGCCAGCGACGCTTCGGCCAGGGCTCCCTGGCGCAGCTCCCGCACCCGGCCCGCGGCCGCGAGTGACGTCAGGGACACACCGCCGAGATAGGCCGAGGCCAAGTCCCGTACGGACAGGGTGAGATCGGCTTCGTCCTCCGTGCGCTCGCAGATCGCGCCCTTCGGGTCGCCCTTGAGCCGCCAACGGCCCGCGTTCCAGGGGCAGAAGGCGTCCTCGACCTCCAACACCACGTTCACCGGCGCCCGGTAGGTGCGCGCCTCCAGGGCGGCCCCCACCTCCACCAGACGTACATAGAGCGAGTCCGCGACCCTGAGGCGGCAGCGCCGCACGTCCGAGACGAGCTGGAGCACCGCGTCGTCCGTGGGGCGGCTGTGCACCTCGACCGTCGACGTCAGGTCGATGCCGAACAGGAACTGCCACAGCGCCGCGTTGGCCGCCGGGTCGAGGGCTTCGAGATCGCGCAGCCGGACCGCGCCCTTGGGGCCCGCCGCGTCCCAGTCGGGCTTCACGCTGTAGCGCGCGTACCCGACGAGCTCTCCGTCGCGTTCGGCGACCACGCACTGGAGGGGCGACGCGCCGTGCCGCTCGCTCTCCGGGTCGAGCAGGCCGAGGCGCTCCCAGCCGGGCTGCCTGGCCAGCATTCCAGGGCGCTCGCTCACCCGGCGTGCGTACAGCGCCTCACACGCGTCGTGGACGTCGGCGGGCTTGGCGTACCGAAGTCGTACGTCATCGGTCCCGGCCGGCACCGACAGACGTACGCGTGATGTGTCGATCTCGGCCTTCAGCGCCTGCGTCGCCGCGCCGTACCCGAACCGTCCGTAAATGGCGGGCTCGGAGGCGGTGAGCACCGCCAGGCATTCGCCCTTGGCACGTACGTCGTCGAGCTGGCGCCGCATCATCGACGTCAGGATCCCGCGCCGCCGGTGCGTCGCCGCGACGCTGACCATCGTCACGCCGGCCGTGTCCACCAGGGAACCGCCCGGCACGGAGAGGCGGAAACTGAACGCTCCCGTCGTACCGACGCAGGTCTCGCCTTCCCATGTGCCGAAGAAGCGGTCGAACTCGGTCAGCTTGTTCCAGAGCTCGTGCTCCTCCTGCGCCTCGGCCACACCACCGAAGGCGAGCTCCAGCGTGCCGTAGTACGCGTCCCAGTCTTCCTGGCGCAAATCCCGCAATTCCGTCGTCATATGCCATGCCTACCAGGGAGAAGCTTGCGCAGCGACAGGATTTTCGCGGGCCCGCGGGGTGCCCCTGACGGGGGACAACCGGCACCTCCCGTGCGAAGTGCCAGGCCCGGTGGATAGGGTCCGGGAGCAATGGCAGGCAGGCGAGCGGAAGCCGAGACGTTCACAGCCCGGATGAAGAAGCGTATCCACCGGGCTCGCATAGGGCTGCGCAAATCCGGGGTGGACTACTTCAGAGGCGACGGCTCGGACTGGATCGCGCTCGCGGGTCTGCTCGTCACGATCCCGGTGATCGCGTTCTGCACCATCGTCAACAACGTCTGGTGCTCGCCCGCGGCCCTTGTCCTGCCGATCGTCGCCGGGGGCCTGCTCCTGCGCCCCTCCAGCCTGCTCGGCCTGTACGCGACGGCGGCCGCCGCCCTCATCGTGGAGTCCGTCCAGCTCGGCCCGTACACACAAGGGCCCTCGCGGGTCACGCCCGGAGTGGTCCTGGTCGTCGCGGCCTGCGGCTTCTTCGGGCTGATCATCGCGCAGTTCCGCAGCCGGGTCGGCGTGCCCTGGCGCGGCGGCGGAACGATGCTCTTCGACCTGCGCGAACGTATCCGCGTGCAGAGCAAGCTGCCGAAGCTGCCGCCGGGCTGGCACCGCGAGATGGCCCTGCGGCCCGCGGGCGGCCAGTCCTTCTCGGGCGACTTCGTGGTCGCGGCCCGTACGAACGGCGGCCGCACCCTGGAGGTCGTCCTCACCGACGTCTCCGGCAAGGGCATGGACGCGGGCTCCCGCGCCCTGCTCCTGTCGGGCGCCTTCGGCGGTCTGCTCGGCTCGCTCCCGCCGCACGCGTTCCTGACCGCCGCCAACGGCTACCTCCTGCGCCAGGACTGGGACGAGGGCTTCGCGACCTCGATCCATCTGGTCCTCGACCTGGAGACCGGCGACTACGAACTCTTCTCGGCGGGCCACCCGCCGGGCCTCCAGCTCAGCGCGGGCAACGGACGCTGGGAGGAGAAGGTCGCCGAGGGCCCGCTCCTCGGGGTGTACGACGGGGCGCAGTTCGACCCCGTGAAGGGCCTCCTGCGCCCCGGCGATGTCCTGATGCTGTTCACGGACGGCATCGTCGAGACCTCCGACCGCGACATCAGCGAGGGCATCGACCGCCTCACCGGGGAAGCCGACCGCTATGTGGCGGGCGGCTTCCACGGCGCCGCGTGGCATCTGATCGAGGCGGTCGCGAAGGACGTCAACGACGACCGGGCACTGCTGCTCATCTCCAGGGAGCCGTCACCGGGCGCCTGACAACTCCGGCTCCGGATCGGGCTCGGGAGCCGCCTTGCGCCCGCCCGGCAGGATCCGGGCCAGCCAGTGCGACCGTCCCGCCGCCAGCGGGCCGAGCACCGCGAGCAGCAGCACGTACCCCGCGATGAAGGGGGACAGGCGGTCGTCGAGCCCCGCGGTGGCCGCCATGGTCGCCAGGATCAGGGCGAACTCGCCGCGCGCGAGCAGGGTGGTGGAGATGTTGGCCGCGGGGCCTGCCCCGAAGCCGTAGATGCGCGCCGCGCCGATTCCGGCCAGGACGTTCATGAGCAGCGTCACTGCCACGGCGGCGAGCACCGGCCAGAGCACCACGGGCAGGTCGCCCGGGTCGATCGAGAGCCCGAAGGCGAAGAAGAAGATCGCCCCGAACGCGTCCCGCAAGGGGTGCACGAGGGTGCGGATGCGCTCGCCGGACGCCGTACTGCCCAGCATCAGACCGACCATGAAGGCGCCGATCGCGTCCGCGACCCCGAACCACTCCGAGACCCCGGCGACGAAGACCGCGACTCCGAGGAAGGAGATGACGAGCAACTCGTCGTCACGGGTGTCCATGAGGCGCCCGACGACCTTCGTGCCGAAGCGCGCGGCGAGCGCGAGCAGCAGCAGGAAGCCGAAGGCCTTGCCGCCGTCCATGACGGCCGCCGAGAGGCTGTCGGCGCCGGACAGGATCGGCTGGAGCGCGGCGAGGTAGAGCGCCAGGAAGATGTCCTCGACGACGATGATGCCGAGGATCGGCTTGGTCTCCGGATTGCCGAGCCGCCCGGTGTCGACGAGCACCTTGGTGACGATCGCCGACGACGAGATGCCGAGCACCCCGGCGAGGACCAGAGCCTCGGAGGTGCCCCAGCCGAGGGCGAATCCGAAGCCGAGGCCCGCGCCGACGTTCAGCGCGAGGTACGTCCCGCCGGCGAGGGCCATCTTGCGGCCGCCCGTCTTGAGGTCGTCCATGTGGAACTCGAGGCCCAGGTAGAAGAGCAGCAGCACCAGGCCGAGCGCCGAGAGCATCTCCAGGTCGTGGGGGTCGGAGAGCAGGACCACGCCGGGAGTGTGAGGGCCGAGAAGGATCCCGGCCAGGATGAAGAGCGGAATGGTGGGGAGGCCGATGCGGCCGCCCACGCGGGCGAGCACGGCGGCGGCGAGAAAGGCGCCGCCCATGGCTATCAGGGTGTCTGCGTGTCCGATGGGCCCGTTCCTCCTGGTAGTCGGCGACGCACCCGCCGCACACGAATGGCAAAGGGAGCGTCAAGAGCGCGTCAATAGTTAGCTTACCAAACGATCTGTGCGGCGCCCGGGCGCAGAAACCGCCAGGCCCCCGCGCGGACTTGCGGGGGCTAACCCCACCCCCGATTCGCCGGGGGACCTCATGGTCCACAGCACCCCCGGATCCGTACGTTCGAGACATCGATCAGGGGCGTATTACGTACGGAAGGCGGACGGGACGATGGGGCTGCGGCGCAAGAAGCGATCCGAGGCGGACGAGCGAACCGGGGCGGACGAGCAAACCGCGGGGCGCGCGGGAGCGGTGCCCCCGATGCCCGCCGGTGCGCCCCGCGGCACCGACTGGGCCGTCGAACTGCGCGGCGTCCGCCGCAGGTACGGCAGGGGCTCCGGCGCCGTGCACGCCCTCAGCGGCATCGATCTCGCCCTGGAACGCGGCAGCTTCACCGCCGTCATGGGCCCCTCCGGCTCCGGCAAGTCCACCTTCCTCCAGTGCGCCGCCGGCCTTGACCGGCCCACCGACGGCACGGTCCGCCTCGGCGGCACGGAGATCACCTCCATGAGCGAGAACAAGCTCACCGCGCTGCGCCGCACCCGCCTCGGCTTCGTCTTCCAGGCCTTCAACCTGCTGCCCTCGCTGACCGTCGAGCAGAACGTCGTCCTGCCGATGCGCCTGGCGGGCCGGCGCCCCGACCGCCGCAGGGCCGCGGAGCTGCTCCAGCGCGTCGGGCTCGGCGCCGACAAGCACAAGCGCCGCCCCGGCGAGCTCTCCGGAGGCCAGCAGCAGCGCGTCGCGATCGCCCGCGCCCTGGTCACCGACCCGGACGTGATCTTCGCGGACGAGCCGACCGGCGCCCTGGACACCACCACGGCCGCCGAGATCCTCGCCCTGCTGCGCTCGGCCGTCCACGGCATGGGCGCCACCGTCGTCATGGTCACCCACGACCCGGCCGCGGCCGCCTACGCGGACCGGGTGCTCTTCCTCGCGGACGGCGCGATCGTGGACCGCCTGGAGCGTGCCTCCGCCGAGCAGATCGCGCGGCGCATGACCACCCTGACGGCCCCGGTGCACGCAGCCGCCGCGGCCTGAGTGCACACCTGCGGCCCCGATACGGCTGGTCGCGCCCACGCGGCGGAGCCGCACCTGTACACAGCCCC
>NZ_JBNNJZ010000045.1:0-34545 GCF_050270335.1 Streptomyces sp. NPDC059900 | reverse complement strand
CCTCCAGGCCGTTCAGATATCCCTCGCCGAGGGCGCGGAACTTCCAGACGTCGCCGCGGCGGTAGAGCTCGCCGCAGATGAGGGCGGTCTCGTCGCCCGTCTGCGGGGTGATGTCGAAGTAGGCCAGCGGTTCGGCTTCGCCCGCTCCGGCGTCGTACAGCAGGATGCGCAGGGCGCGTACGTGCTTGAAGGCGGTGTCGTCGGCGGACGCGACCAGCAGGACCCGGCTCACCGCGGGGTCCAGGCCCGCCAGGTCCGTCTGGATCGTGTCGGTCGAGCCCTCGGAGAGGCCCCCGGTCACGCGCTTCTTGCCGAGCCGCCAGACCTTGTCCGACGGATGGCGCGGCTGGTTGTAGAAGACGAAGTCCTCGTCGGACCGCACGCGGCCGTCGGCGCCGAGCAACAGGGCCGACGCGTCGACGTCCGGGACGCCCTGCCCGGGGGTCCAGCGCAGCACTGCGCGGACGGCCGTGGCTTCGAGCGGGACGTTCGACCCCTTCAACATCGCGTGCGTCATGCGGTCATCCTGCCTTCCCGGGTTTGAGCGGGACAACGCGGGGGTGACGGTGTGTGGCCCGTGTGTCCGACACGGCCGGGTTACCTGAATTTCATGCCCATGGGGAACCCTTGACACCCGTCCCTACGTACTATTACCGGCCACATCACGTCGGGTCGCGCCGACGAGTACAGGGGAAATCATGCGTCATTTCGGGCATATAGCCCCAGAGGTGCGACAGCGTCTCTTTCATCGGGAGCCCTGCTCCTTCACTGCGGACTCCTCCCCGCTTCTGCTCGCCGCCGCACTCGGGGCCACGCTCTACAGCCCCGCCACGCGCCCCCGCCTCGCCGACGACATCCTGAAGCAGGCCGGACGTGGCGTGATCTCGATGGTGCTCTGCCTCGAGGACTCGATCGACGACGCCGAGGTCATCGGCGCCGAGGAGAACCTGGTCAGACAGTTCGCCGACCTCGCCGCGCGGAACGCCGCGGACCGGGACGGCGCCACGGGGGACGGTCCGCAACCGCCGCTCCTGTTCATCCGCGTCCGGGACCCCGAGCAGATAACCGACATCGCGGACCGCCTCGGCTCCGCCATCCGTCTGCTGTCCGGATTCGTACTGCCCAAATTCACCGAGGAGCGCGGCGTCGCCTTCCTGGAGTCGCTCGCCGCGGCGGAGGCCGCGACCGGCCGGCGGCTCTTCGCGATGCCCGTCCTCGAATCGCCCGAGCTGCTGCACCTGGAGAGCCGCGCCGAGACCCTCGCCGGGATCGCCCGCACCGTCGACAAGTACCGCGAGCGGGTGCTCGCGCTGCGACTCGGGGTCACCGACTTCTGCTCGGCGTACGGACTGCGCAGGCCCCCGCACATGACCGCCTACGACGTCCACATCGTGGCCTCGGTCATCGCCGACGTGGTCAACCGCCTCGGCCGGGCCGACGGCACCGGCTTCACCGTGACCGGACCCGTGTGGGAGTACTTCCGCGTCCAGGAGCGGATGTTCAAGCCGCAGCTGCGCCGGAGCCCCTTCCTGGAGGGCCGGGCGGAGGAGCTGAGGCAGGCGCTCATCGAGCACGACATCGACGGGCTGCTGCGCGAGATCGAGCTCGACCGGGCCAACGGCCTGCTCGGCAAGACCTGCATCCACCCCTCGCACGTCCTGCCCGTGCACGCACTCTCGGTCGTCACCCACGAGGAATTCAGCGACGCCGAGGACATCCTGCGCCCCGAGCGGGACGGCGGCGGGGTCATGCGCTCGGCGTACACGAACAAGATGAACGAGGTGAAGCCGCACCGCGCATGGGCCGAGCGGACCCTCAGGCGCGCCGAGGTGTTCGGCGTCGCGCGCGAGGACATCGGCTTCGTGGAGCTGCTCTCCGCCGGGCTCTCCGGCTGACCGCCGCCGTGCCGGGCTCCCGGCCGACGACGAAGAACGTAAGTACGAAAGAACCCAAGGAACCTAAGGACTGTGCGAGGACTGTGAACGACGACGTGGTGTGGTCAGGGACGTGGGTCGCCGAGCGGCTCGGCGTGGAGTTGGCCGGGGACCCGGGGCTGAGCGACCTGCTCGGCCTCGCCCTGCGCCGCAACCCGAAGCGGGCGCACCTCCTGGTGTCGAACGTCCTGGGCAAGCATGTGCCGCAGCTGCCCTCCGTCGTTTACGCGGCCGGGCACGACCTCGGCGTCCGGGCGCGCGCGCTCCTGGGCGACGCGGAGGCCCGGCGCGCGGTCGTCCTCGGGTACGCGGAGACGGCGACGGGCCTCGGCCACTGCGTTGCGGACGGCATCGGTCTCGCGCCCTACCTGCACTCCACGCGCCGCCCGGTCGACGGAGTGCGCCGGGCGGGCGGCTTCGAGGAGTCCCACTCGCACGCCACCTCGCACCTGCTGCTCCCCGAGGACCCCCGGCTGCTCACCGGGGACGGCCCGCTGGTCCTCGTCGACGACGAGTTCTCCACCGGCAACACCGTCCTCAACACGATCCGCGCACTGCACGAGCTGCACCCCCGCGACCGGTACGTCATCGTGGCGCTCGTCGACATGCGCTCCCCGCAGGACCAGGGCCGCCTGGCCGGTTTCGCCCGCGAGATCGGCGCGCGGGTCGACCTGATCACGACGGCGTCCGGCACGGTGAGCCTGCCGGACGGGGTCCTGGAGAAGGGGCAGGCGCTGGTCGAGGAGTACGAGGCGTCGGCGCTCCCCGCGCCGCGCGGGGAAGCCGGCTCGGTCGGCCGGGTCGACATCGGCTGGCCCGCCGGGGTGCCGGACGGCGGGCGCCACGGCTTCGCGCCCGCGCACCGGGCGGCGCTCGACGCGGCGCTTCCGGGCATGGCGGACCGCGTCGCGCGGGCGCTGGCTCCCGTCACGGGGTCCGCCCCTGCCCCCGACCGCTCACGCATCCTCGTCCTCGGCTTCGAGGAACTGATGTACGCGCCGCTGGCCCTCGGAAAGGCCCTGGAAGAGCGGCTGCCCGCCGGTGCCGCCGAGGTGCGCTACTCCACCACCACCCGCTCGCCCGTGCTCGCCGTCGACGACCCCGGCTACGCCATCCGCAGCCGCCTCGTCTTCCCCGCGCACGACGCGCCCGCCGACGGACCCGGCGAGAGGTACGCGTACAACGTCGCGGGCGGCGGCTTCGACGCGATCGTCCTCGTGGTCGACTCCGTGGCCGACCGCCCCGAACTCCACGCCCCCGGCGGCCTGCTTGCCCAGCTCGCCGCGCACACTCCGCAGGTACTGCTCGCCGTAGTGCCCTCGTACGTCCCCGGGCGCGCCCCCGCAGAACTCGCCGAGCACACCCCCGAAAGGCCCTCCATGCTGCCCGAGCCCCTCCGCGGCCCCGACTTCTCCTCGTACGCGGCCGAAGACGTCGGCTGGCTGCTCCAGGACCTCTCGGACGTGCGGCTCGAAGCGCCCACCGAGGAGCGCGAGGAGGCGATCCAGAGCGGGGGCGCGCACTACGCCGAGTCGCTGCCGGTCGAGTACCAGCCGAGCCCGCAGTACCAGGAGCTGTTCCGGGCCGCCCTCGGCACTTCCGCCGCGCGCATCGCGCAGGCCGTCGGCACCGTCACCGAGACCGTGCTCGCCGAGCGCTCTTCCCGCCCGGTCCTGGTCTCGCTGGCCCGCGCGGGCACTCCCGTGGGCGTACTGATGCGGCGCTGGGCCCAGTACCGGCACGGCCTCGACCTGCCGCACTACGCCGTGTCGATCGTGCGCGGCCGGGGCATCGACGCCAACGCCCTGCGCTGGCTCGCCGCCCACCACGACACGGCCGACGTCGTCTTCGTCGACGGCTGGACGGGCAAGGGCGCCATCACGCGCGAACTCGCCGAAGCGGTGCGGGAGTTCGAGGAGGCCGGCGGGCCCACCGGCTTCAACCCCGAGATCGCCGTGCTCGCCGACCCCGGCTCCTGTGTCCGCACCTACGGCACCCGCGAGGACTTCCTCATCCCCTCCGCCTGCCTCAACTCGACGGTCTCCGGGCTCATATCGCGCACGGTCCTGCGCGCGGACCTGGTCGGACCCGACGACTTCCACGGCGCGAAGTTCTACCGCGAACTCGCCGGCACGGACGTGTCCGTCGACTTCCTCGACGCCATCACGGCCCGCTTCGACGAGGTGACCGACGCCGTCGACATCCGGGTCAAGGAACTGCTCTCCTCTGACCGGGCCCCGACCTGGGAGGGCTGGGCCGCCGTCGAGCGGATCAGCGAGGAGTACGGCATCCACGACGTGAACCTGGTCAAGCCGGGCGTCGGCGAGACGACACGCGTCCTCCTTCGTCGCGTCCCCTGGAAGATCCTGGCGCGCGCGGGGGCGGGGGCCGACCTCGATCACGTACGGCTCCTCGCGGAGCAGCGCGGTGTGCCGGTGGAGGAAGTGGCCGAACTCCCCTACACCTGCGTCGGGTTGATCCACCCGAAGTTCACGCGCGGTGCCACCGGCACGGACGGCAAGGCGGTAGTCAAGGCGGTGGCCGCCAAGTGAGCACGTCCCGGACGGTGCTGGTCGCCAGCGACCTCGACCGCACCCTCATCTACTCCGCCGCCGCCCTCGGCCTGACCATGCCCGACGCCGATGCGCCGCGCCTGCTGTGCGTCGAGGTGTACGAGAGCAAGCCGCTGTCGTACGTCACCGAGACCGCCGCGGGTCTGCTCGACGAGGTGGGGCGCGGCACGGTCTTCGTGCCGACGACCACGCGCACCCGCGAGCAGTACGGCCGCATCCATCTGCCGGGCCCCGCGCCGAAGTTCGCGATCTGCGCCAACGGCGGGCACCTGCTGGTCGACGGCGTCTCCGACGCCGGGTGGCGGGCGGCTGTCGACCGGCGTCTCGCCGCCGAGTGCGCGTCCCTCGACGAGGTCCGCGCGCACATGGTGCGTGCCGCCGATCCGGCCTGGCTCCTGAAGGAGCGGGTGGCCGAGGACCTCTTCGCCTATCTGGTCGTCGAGCGCGCGCTGCTGCCGGAAGGGTGGGTCAAGGAGCTCGCCGCGTGGGCGGAGAGCCGCGGCTGGACCGTCTCGTTGCAGGGCCGCAAGATCTACGCCGTGCCGAAGCCGCTGACCAAGAGCGCGGCGGTGCGTGAGGTGGCCCGGCGTATCGGCGCGGACGAGATACTCGCCGCCGGTGACTCGCTCCTCGACGCCGATCTGCTGCTCGCCGCCGACCGCTCGTGGCGCCCCGGGCACGGCGAGCTTGCCGACACGGGCTGGACGGCGCCGGGGCTCACGGTGCTGCCGGAGCGGGGCGTGGCGGCGGGGGAGGAGATCCTGCGGCGATTCCTCCACCGGCACCCTACGGCCGGGGTCTGACCTCCGCTCGGCCCGCTGCCGCTAGCCTTGGCCCATGCCTCGATACGAGTACCGCTGCCGTTCCTGCGGCGACACCTTTGAGCTGAGCCGCCCGATGGCCGAGTCCGCCGCCCCCGCGACCTGCCCCGCAGGCCACGAGGACACGGTGAAGCTGCTGTCAACGGTGGCAGTAGGCGGCACAACCTCAGCCTCCGCCCCCGCCCAGTCCACCGGGGGCGGCTGCTGCGGCGGGGGCTGCTGCGGGTGACGGGGACGCCCCCGTCAGGGGACACAGGGAACGGCGCAACGAGCGCCCCGTCAGGGGGCGCGGGGCACGCCGCAACGAGCGCCCCGTAAGGGGCGCGGGGAACTGCGCGAGAAGCCCCACCGACCCGCGGGGAAACGGCAAGACCAGCCCCCCGCGGCACGGAATCACCGCACAGGCCAGCGCAGCGTCACCGCACGACGGTCCCCGCCCCCGCCCCCAGCAACCCCAGCTCGGCCCGCGTAGGCGCCCCCTCCCAGTCCCCGTGCGACGCCACGGCGAACGCGCCCGTCGTGACCGCACGGTCGAGGCGCCCCGCCACGTCGGCCTCGTCGAGCAGCGCCGACAGGTACCCGGCGACGAACGCGTCCCCGGCGCCCACGGCGTCCACCGCACGCACCGGCCGCGCGGGCGCGTGCAGTTCGCCCCCGGCGGTGTACGCCGTCGCCCCGTCGGCACCGAGCTTGACGACGACCTCGCGCACGCCCTGCGCCAGGAGCCCCCCGGCGAGGGCAGAGGTCTCGACGACGGCCGTCTCCGGTGCGCACAGCGGCAGTTCGTCGTCCGAGGCGATGAGGACATCGACGTACGGAATCCAGGACCGCATGACCGCGGCGGACTCCTTCTCGCTCCACAGCCGTGAGCGGAAGTTGACGTCGAGGCAGACCGTCGTGCCGTGCTCCCCGGCCAGTTCGAGGGCGCGGCGGCAGGCGTCGAGGGCGGCCGGGCCGAGGGCCGGGGTGATGCCGGTGAGGTGCAGGACGCGGGGCGCGCCGGCAGCGGCGAAGGCGCGCTCGACCGCGGACGCCGCCAGGCGCGAACCGGCGGAGCCCGCGCGGTAGTAGTGCACGCGGGTCACTTCGGGCAGCCGCGGTTCGAAGAGGATCAGCCCCGTGGGCGCGTCCTCGTCACGGGACGCCCCGCTGACGTCGACCCCCTCGGCACGCAGCGTGCGCAGCACCAACTCGCCCGCCTCGTCGTCGCCGACGGCGCCCGCCCACCGCGCCGTGTGACCGAGCCGGGCGAGGCCGATGGCCACGTTCGACTCGGCGCCCGCGATGGAGACGTCCATCGATCCGCCCAGCTTGAGCGGGCCGCTGCCGCGCAGGGCGACCATGGATTCGCCCAGGGTCAGCACGTCAGAGGCGCCGGCCCCGGGGTGCGTGCCGCTCATCGGCCCGCTCCCGTGACCGCCACGAACTCCGCCGCGCGCCTGCGCAGCGCGTCCAGGTCGCCGCCGTCAGCGGCGTCCCCGATGAGCGGGGAGCCGACGCCCACGGCGACCGCGCCGAGCGCCAGATACTCCTCGGCGGCTGCCGCGTCCACGCCGCCCACCGGTACGAAGGGCAGGTCGGGGAAGGGGGCCCGCAGCGCCTTGAGATACGCGGGCCCGCCCATCGCCGACGCGGGGAAGATCTTCAGGGCGGTCGCGCCCGACGCGCTCGCCGCGATCACGTCGGTGGGGGTCAGCACCCCGGCGGCGACGGGCAGTTCCCGCCGCAGGGCCTCGTCCACCCCGGCGCCGAGCCCCGGCGTCACGATCAGGTTCGCCCCCGCGTCCGCGGCCAGCCGCGCGTCGTCCGCGGTGAGGACCGTGCCCGCGCCCAGCCAGGCGTCGTCGCCCAGTTCGGCGCGGGCCCGGCGCAGGACGCCCGGGGTGTCGGCGCCGCTGAGGGATACCTCCACGAGCGGCACACCGGATTCGACGAGCGCCATGACCGTCCGGAAGGAGGCCTCCGCGTCGGTGCCGCGCACGATGGCGACCAGGCGCCGGGTCCGCAGGGCTTTACTGAAGGCAGTGGTGAGGTCCGACATGCCACCTAGGCTCGCACAGCGCGTGCGACGTGCCTGCTCAGGGTTGGTCCGCACGCTCAGGACGGTGCCGCGTCACGGCCTTCTGGGCCCCACGGGGAACCTCACGGGCCTGCCCGCTCCCGACGCTCTCCACGTGCCGCGCCCGCCCGCTCTCGGCGTGCCGCACCTGCTCGGGGTGGCGTGCCTTCCAGTACGGGTTGTCGTGCGGCAGGGCCGAGCCGACCCTCCCGTACATGCCGAAGATCATCAGAAGCAGGCCCACCACGAAGCTGAACAGGACGTTCGGCATGCGGAAGGCCAGGAAGTTCAGGCCGGTGTCGAGGATGGCGAGGTTGACGAAGCCGCTGAGGACGAAGGCGCAGCCCAGGACCATGTTGAGCGTCGAGGCGAAGTTGCCGCCGATCACCATGCCGGCGAAAAGCAGCAGGCCGACGCAGATCGACAGGACGCTCAGCGCGCCGTTGGTGTTCAGACCGGCGACGGTGTCGCCCCCGGTGTCGAAGAAGCCGATCTTGTCGATCAGACCGAGGATGCCGAACGCGAGCAGGACGAGTCCCATCAGGCCCGCGCCGACGCGGTAGATCGTGCTGAGGCGGTGGTCGACGGGCAGGTGTTCGTTGAACGTGACACGTCGGCCGGGGCGCTTCATCCCCGAGTGAAGTACATGCGTGGCCATGTCCGCCTCCCTTGGGTGCGCGCGGAGGCCGCTTCTGTACGGTGCTGCGGCGGATTCCGTACGGTGCCGCGGCGGACGCCGATCGCCTTCACCCGCGTGGGGTGACGTCGGCGTACGTACCTCAAGGATCCGCCCCCGGACCGCGGACCGCCAACCAGCGGAAAGCCGGGCCGCCCTCTCCGGGCCGCCGTCGCCGGGCCCTACGCCCCTTGCCCCCGCTCCTCCCGGATCTGGGAGACCACCCGCGCCACCGTCTGCCGCACGGCTTCGGTCTCGGTCAGGAAGTGCCAGTAGTCCGGGTGGCGGCCCTCCAGGGAGGACACCGCGCGGTCCAGGCGGGCCACGGACTCGTCCAGCGGCCGTGCGTGCCGCTGCTCCGGGGTCTGGCGCCCCGCCATGGCCAGGCGCTGGGCGTCACGGATCGCGAAGCGGGTGCGATCGATCTCCTGCTGGGGGTCCTTCGACACCGCGTTGAGCCGCTGGAGCCGGTCGCCCGCGGCCGATACCGCCTCGTCCGTCGAGTTCAGCAGGGCGCGGACCGTCGAGAGCAGCGATGTGGCGTCCGGCCAGCGCTGCTCCTCGCGCGCCTGTCGGGCTTCCCCGAGCTTGACCTCCGCCTGTCGTACGTTCTCCGCGGCCTGGTCGGGGACGTGCTGGAGGTCCTGCCAGCAGGCGACGGTGAAGCGCCGCCGCAGCTCGCTGAGGACCGGCTCGACCTGGCCGCTGCGGGTGGTGAGGGCCTGCGCGCGCGTGCGCAGCGAGACCAGGCGGCGGTCTATTTCGGCGGCCCGCTCGGGCAGCCGCTCGGCCTCGGCGCGGATGGCTTCGGCGTCCCGCAGGACGCGGTCGGCGCGCTGGAGCGTCTCCGGCACGCCGTGCTGCCCCGCGCCCTGGTTGAGCTTGGTCAGCTCCGGGCCGAGGGCGGCGAGGCGCGCGGCGAGGTCATCGGCCTTGAGCCCGGCCGCCCGGACGGCATCCAGGGCGTTCGTGGCGGCCAGGAGGGTCTGCCGGGCGCGCTCGACGGCGGGGGCGAGCCGGGCGAGCTGTGTCTCCGCCTTGTCGAGCAGCGGGCCCAGGCCCTGCTGGAACCGCTCCAGGTCGCCCCTGGCCTTGTCCAGCTCGCCCTTGGCCTGCGTCAGCTCGGTGCGGGCGCGGGCGGCGACGGAGGCTTCCAGGTCGTCACGGTCGAGGTCGTGGGCGTCCACCGCGCTGATGTACTGATGGCTGACCTCGTCGATCCGCCGCCCGATCGCCTCGAAGTCGGAGACGGCCCGCTGCGCGGCGGGCGTCGAGTCCACGGCGACGATGGTCTCGATGGAGATCCGCAGGTCCCGCTGGGCTGTGTCCAGTTCGTAGAAGGCAGCGGCCGCCGCGTCCTTGGCGGCCTGCGCGTCGGCCCGCATGCTCTCCCCGCGCCCGCCGAACCACCGCCGGGTGCCGCCGCCCGCGAAGGCGGCGGGGAGGGCGAGGAGGGGGAGGGGCAGGAGAGCGAGCGTGACGGCGTCGCGGAGGGGGGACCCGGGGCGCCGCGGGCCACGAGGCGTCCGGTGACCGCGGCGGTGACCATCCTGGTCTGACTGGACCGGCTGCTCTGTCTGGTCCGGCTGCTCTTGCCGGTCCCGGCCGTCTTCCGGGAGGGGCAGCGGCCGCACGCTCCCGCAGCGACGTACATCCTCATCCGGTACCAGCACCACTGACTCGCCCGACTTATCCGGTGTGTACGGCTGCGAAGGTGTCGCCGTCACTATCCCTCTCCCGTGCTGTCATCCGCCCTGCCCGGTGTCACATTCTCCCACCGGTTAATGACGAACACACGGGTCGGTTAGTTCGCGCCGCGCACCGTGACTTTGCCGTCTTCGCTGCGGGCGGACACACGGGGCAGGACGGCCCTCCGGGGTGCGGGCCGCCACGGGGCTCCGGGGCGCCTCCATACGGGTTTGCGGGGCGGGGCCACCGGCAAGGTAGGCTGTCGAAATATCCGGGGCGCGTAGCTCAGCGGTAGAGCGCTGCCCTTACAAGGCAGATGTCGGCGGTTCGAAACCGTCCGCGCCCACCCTGGACAAGTAGCAGGTGAGAGCCTGCCTTTGACCCCTCGGCCGTGCTCGGCCGGGGGGCTTCTTACGTTTCAATCCGGGGCTCGGGTGTGCTCTGTGCTTCGGAGTGGCTGTTGGTGGTCGATTCGACGGCACCGTCCTTCACCAGGGCCCGGAGTTCCTCGATTTCCAGCTGCATCAATTTCAGCTGCCGGTGGGCTTCGAAGAGATAGCGGACCTTGGTGCGCAGGGTCAGCGGGTCGATGGGCTTGAGGGCCACGTCGGCCACGCCGAGCAGGAAGGCCTTGGCGGCCACCTCGCGGCTCACGTCGAAACCGGTCAGCAGGACGATGGGGATGGACCTCGTCTGGTCCAGACGGCGGACATAGTGCACGACGTCTAATCCGCTCACGCCCGGCATCCGGACGTCCAGGAGGATCAGCCCGACGTTCCCCCGCAGGACCACCCTGAGGGCGTCGTCGCCGTTGGTCGCGCTCACCAGCGGGTAGCCGAGAGGGGCCAGCGCGCTCTCCAGCGCGAACAGGGTGTCCCTGTGGTCGTCGACGACGAGGATCACGTAGTTGGTCGACATGGACTTGA
This sequence comes from Streptomyces sp. NPDC059900, assembly GCF_050270335.1. Lineage (NCBI taxonomy): Bacteria > Bacillati > Actinomycetota > Actinomycetes > Kitasatosporales > Streptomycetaceae > Streptomyces > Streptomyces sp. NPDC059900. The sequence continues at coordinate 23,867 of NZ_JBNNJZ010000045.1, read as the reverse complement.
CCCCCTCTCCCGGTAACCACGCTAAGCCGAAGCCGAGTTGCAGTATCCGTTTGTCACCACACGGGCGCTACCCAACTGCATGACGGCAGTATCCGGAGAAACAGCGGAATCCTCCCTTCCACCCGTACGGGGCGTTCCGCGTGCGCCGGGCCGTGGTCCCGGCGCCCCGGCGGCGCGGGTCGCGCCGGCCTCCGGATCCCGGCGGATGCCGCGCCGCGGACCGCACTCCCCTCCCCGGTTCTCCCGCGTCCGGAGCGGCCCGGGACGTACCGCCGGACGGCTCCTCCGGTGGCGGGGCGAATGAAGCGTGCATAGAACGGGATACACGCTCACGTGCGGGGTGAGGAAGCCCCGCTGAAATGGAGAAAGAAAATGGCCGCTGAGTCATTCTCTGCCGCGGGGGACATATCCGGGAACGGCGAACCGCTGGTGACGACGTCGGTTCACTGGGGCACCGCGCAGCTCGGCGCGCCGCCCCGCCACCAGCCCGCGCCGTGGCAGCAGCCGGTCGACCACGAAGCCGCCGGCGTTTCGGACGACGTCTCCGGCGACGTTCCTCCGGAGCGGACCCCACCCGTCGACGACGACGGGCCACCGGAGCAGAAGGCGCCGGACATCGACGACGACGCCGTCGGCGAGCTGATCCGCGTCGCCGTGGTGTCCAGGCCGCTGGACGACGTGGTCGACCTCGTCACCCTCCTGGAGCAGTCGCCCGAAGGCATGCCGACCGCAGCCTCGGTGCTCCGTCTGGCCTGCGTGGCCCGCTCCGTCGACGACGTCACCAAGCTGGTGGACCTCCTCGGCCCGCCGGAGCACCCCGCCGAGCACATGGACGAGGCCATCCGGCACGCCGCCGAAGAACGGCCGATTCCCGAGGTGAGCCGGCTGGTTCACCTGCTGTCCCGCCCGCCGCACGATCCGCACAGCGGCGCCGAGGCGGTGCACGCAGCGGGCACGACCAGGTCCGTCGAGGATCTGATGCAGCTGATCGGCAGGCTGAGCGACCGCAAGGACGCCGACAGCACCGAGGCCATGGCCCCGGAGCAGCACCAGGCGCAGGCCGGGGACCAGGTCCCCGCGGCGCCGACCAAGCCGCCCGTCGCGGCCGCCGCCCCGTCGTCCGCCCCGGACGCCGCGGCAGCGCAGCCGCAGGGCAGCACGGCCCTGGTGTGGCTGCGTCGCGCGGCCGGCGTACTGCTGCTGCTCTGCGCGGCGGCCCATTTCCCGCTGAACTGGTCCGACGCGTCCACCCTCGGACTCACCGCGGCGTTCTGCGTCTTCGGCGTCTGCGTCCTCGCGGGCCTGGCCCTGTGCTTCAGCGGGTCGCCGGTCGTGGCCGTGGCGGCCACCCTGGTGGCCGGTGTGCTCACCGTCAGCCATTTGGTGGGCGACCGGGTCGACTCCACGACACTCGCCTACGCGCTGTCCCCCGACGGGGTGTCGCCGCCGCTCCCGGCCCTCTCCGCGGCGGCCGCGACGCTGGCCGCGCTGCTTGTCGTGGCGCTCACGGTCGCCGGCCTGCGGGCCGCGGCCAACCGGCGCCCCGCGCAGGGCGGTTGAGCGCCCCGGCGGCGAGGCGAGACCGGGTGGCCCGGCGGGAGACTGCTCCTGCCGGGCCACCCGGCGTCCACCAGCAGCTCGACGGGGGCCCGGCAGGGGGCCCGGCGGCGGTTCGGCGGGACCCGTGAAATCGATCGGGTGGTCGGCCAGAACCTCGGGGAGCGCCGGAGAGTTGTGGAATCCGGACAGGGTGATCGAGTGTCCGACCTGCGGACGCTCCGGGCGCACGACCGTCGTGCCGCTGCCGGGCCCTGCCGGAAGGATTCCGTCTCGTGAAGATCGCCAAGGCCGCCGCAGGCCTCGTCGGCATCGGCCTCGCACTGGGGGCCGTCTCGCCCGCCTTCGCCCTGCCGCAGCCGTCGGCCGGTGGTGCGACGCAGCTGCTCGACCCCGTCACGGCGACGACGCAGGACGTGCAGGACATGCTCGGCGGGCTCGACGTCGACGAGCAGACCGGCGAGCTGAAGGCGGACAACCCGACGGCTCCCACGGCGGTGGTCGACGAGGGGGCGCAGGGAGCGGTCTCCATGCTCGGAGGCCTTGCCGCGGGGGCGCCGACCGGCTGACGCCGACCCGTCCGGGACGCGGAACTCCGCTCAGTTGCCCGAATGGGGGTGCGTCCGGCGGTACCTGCGGTCCCAGCGCTCCTGGCGTTCCTTGCGGATGCGGTAGTCGCGGTAGGTCTTGGGGAAGCCACCGCCTCCGCCGCCACCCCCGCCGCCTCCGCCGGCCCCGCCTGCGGGCCCGGCGCCTGCGCCCGCGCCGCTCCCGCTGGTCTTCTTCGAGCCCGCGCGGTCGTATTGCTGAATCATGAAGTAGAGGAGCACCGCCGCCGCCACCCACATGAGGGGCTGGCTGAAACCAAGGCCGACCAGTACGAGAAGCAGGACGACCAGCCATATATTCATGGCCACACCTCCTCGGCGTAGCTGGAGTCAACGCCCGCTGTCACTCGGTGTCAATGGCTTTCTCGTGCGCATGTTTGAGCCGTGCGCGGGCCGCCACGGCGTCCGGGCCCGCCACCTGGTCCCAGAAGCGGTGACAAGTGACGAAAACAGCCAACTCCCGCTCCCGTGCGCGGAGTTTCTCCACCTCCGCTTGTTCGTCGGGGGTCCAGCCGGGCGAAGCCGGGCGCTCCACCTTGCGCCAGCCGTGGTCGTCGCTGAAGCCCTCCAGGGGCGTGACGGACCAGGGGAGCCGCTTGAGCAGGGCCAGGAGTTCGGCCCGGACCTGGTGCAGTTCCTCCTGACCCGCGAGGAGGTCGTCAGGGAAGTCGTATGCAGGGGTTTCAGGCACCCGCTAATGGTACTCCTGTTCGATTTTTGAGTGCGAGGGCTGCCACGCGTGATGTGGGGTGAACTTCGGGCCGAACTCCGGGCCGCCCGAGGGGCCGAGGGGACGTTCCGCTTACGTCCCGGGCGCGACGATGTTCCGCTTGCGCCCCGGACGCGGCAAGCTGGAGTCATGTGCCGCAGCATCAAGACGCTCCGTCCGCCAGCCATCCCCGAGGACGCCACCGAGGAGGAGGTCCGGGCCGCCGCGCTCCAGTACGTGCGCAAGGTCTCGGGGTTCCGTGCCCCGGCCGCGCACAACCGCGAGGTCTTCGACCGCGCCGTGGACGCGATCGCCGAGGCCACCGCGGAGTTGCTCGCCGGGATCGAGGTGCGCGGGGCCAAGTCACGGCCTGCCGGACAGGCGGCCGACGAAGCCCCGGCCGCGTAAGCCGGGGCGAGCCCTGCCGGGTCCGGGCCGGGCCAGGGTCTAGGCTGCCGCCGCCCGCGGCCGTCGCACCAGGAACGCCGCCCCCGCGCCCGCAGCGAAGAGCGCGAGCAGCGAGACGCCCGTGGCCAGCCAGGACGCGCCGAGCCACTGCCCGCCGAAGTAGCCGAGCGCGACGCTGTAGCCCGCCCAGGCCACGCCCGCGAGCGCCGACCAGGGCAGGAACTCGCGCACCTTGCGATGCGCGGCGCCGGCCGCGAGCGAAACGATCGAGCGGCCCGCGGGGGCGAAGCGTGCGATGACGACGAGGATGCCGCCGCCCCGCGCGAGCGCCGTGCCGAGTCGTTCCTGCGCGGTGGTCAGGCGCCGCGAACGGGCGATGGCGCGGTCCAGGCGCTCGCCGCCGCGCAGGGCGAGGCGGTAGACGGCCAGGTCGCCCAGGACGGAGGCGGTGGCCGCGCAGAGCAGCAGGACCAGGATGTCGGGCACCTCGTGCGGAACGGCCGCCGAACCCGCCGTGCCCGCCGCGGCGGCAGCCGTGGCAGCCGTGATGACGAGCACGCCGCTCGGCAGCACGGGGACGACGATGTCCAGGAGCACGGAAAGTGCCACCGCCGCGTAGATCCATGGGCTGCTGGTCAGCGCGCCCAGACTCTCAAGCACCGAAATTCCCCGTAACTCCCCGGTCGACGGCTTGACTGCCGCGACGTCGCGGGGGAGCGGCAGGGGCGGCTTGGTGACAGCTGTACAGCGTACGCCGCGCTCTCCGTCGGAGATTCATGGGGGGCTCATATGTTCGCTACATCACGTTCACCCGGCTGCCGCTCCCGGCAGGGCGTACGGCGCCGATGTCCCGTAGCAACAGAGTCCAGAGGCAGTACGGCCACGGGCAGTGCGGCCAGAGGCAGTACGGAAGGAGCGGGACGATGGTGGCAGGAATGCTGGCCGGGGCCGTGGCGACGGCGCTGCTTGCGGCGGGTGCGGGTGCGGGCGGTGGTGGTGTGGCCGGTGACGCGACGCCCGGTTACTGGCAGCGGGTCGGGGCGCGGTTCGCGCCGCCCACCGCCTTCTTGCCCTCGTCGGCGATCACGTACGACCAGAAGCTCGTCCCCGCCGGTTCCTCGATCGAGGTCGAGCAGCGCGGCGGACCGGGCGGCATGGAGGTCAAGCTCCGGGTGGAGGGGCTGAAACCGGGCCACGCGTACGGCGCGCACGTGCACCAGAAGCCGTGCGGCGCCGACCCCGAAGCGGCCGGAGGGCACTACCAGCACCGCGAGGACCCGCGCCAGCCGTCGAAGGACCCGGCCTACGTCAATCCGGAGAACGAGGTCTGGCTGGACTTCACGCCGGGCCCGGACGGCTCGGGCGGGGCCGGGGCCCGCCACGGCTGGGAGTTCCGCGGGGGCGCCGCCGGATCCGTCGTGCTGCACCACGAGCCGGGCGGCGCGGGGGACCGGGTGGCGTGCTTCACGGTGCCGTTCGCACCCGTCGCCTGAGGAGCCCTCGAACGGGACCGCTTGAGAAGCGTGACCGCCTGAGGAGCCCCTCGAACGTGGCGGCGCCCCCTCCTCCGTGCGCGTACGGGGGAGGGGGCGCCGTCAGATGGGCGGTGCGCGTCAGGCGGCCACCGGGGTCCGCTCCGACTCCGCCTTCGCCGTGCTCTCGCCGCGCGAGCCGAAGAGGCGGTCGATGCCGAGCGCGCCCGAGCCGGTGAAGACGAGCAGGAGCATGGTCCAGCAGAAGATCGCGGAGGCCTCTCCGCCGTTCTGCATCGGCCACAGGGCTTCCGGCTGGTGCACCTTGAAGTAGGCGTACGCCATCGAGCCCGAGGATATGAACGCCGCGGCGCGGGTGCCGAGGCCGAGGGCGACGAGGCTGCCGCCGACGAGCTGGATGACGGCCGCGTACCAGCCGGGCCAGGTGCCCGCGTCGACCGTGCCGCCGCCCGCCGCGCCGCCGAGCACGCCGAAGAGCGAGGCGGCGCCGTGGCAGGCGAAGAGCAGGCCGATGACGATGCGGAACAGCCCGAGGGCGTAGGGCTGGGCGCTGTTGAGACGTCCAGTCATGGTGGGGGACTCCTTCGGTTTTGGGGACGGTAACCGAGCGGAGGCCCAAGGTTAGGGGAACCTAATCAATGCTTGCAAGTTCAACATCTGGCCATTCGGGGGATTCCACTTCGGCCGCGGTGGGGACCACTCCTGGCGCGCGGGGGATCTCCGTCGCCCCCGCCGCCGCCCGCAGCACGGCCCGCGCCACGGCGTCCGCGTCCGACAGGGTCACCGAATCGACGCCCGGCCTGGCCCCCGCCGCTGTCACCCAGTGCACACCCTCCGTAGGCACTCCGAACGCGAACCTCCTTGCGTGGGGACGTCCTTGACGGTTGATCAGGTGGTAAGGGCGTGGTGTCACGTCGAGGCCTCCGGTTTCGTAGCCGTCGACGACATGGGCGCGGCACTGGCCCGTCGCGAGGAGCCGTCCGAGCAGCTCGTCCGCCGTGCGCCGCACGTCCGGCTCGGGGAGCCGGGCCTCGATGACCGTGGTGACGGACACGGCCGACCCCGGTACGTCGGGGGAGTGCGCGAGGAACGTCCCGTCCGCGGTGGGCCGCACGTCGAGCCGCGGGCCGAGCACCTCGACGACGCCTGCCTCGACGAGGGCCGTCACCTCCTCGATGCGGCGCCGGGGCGGGCCGATGGAGAGGAAGGCGTTGAGCGGCGTGTACCAGCGGTCCAGGTGCTCGCGGCGCGAGACCCCGGCCAGGCCGCCGTGGTCGAGGATCAGGCGCAGTTCGTTGCGCAGGTCGCGCAGTACGTCCAGGGCGGACTTCAGGGGGCTGGCGACATTGCCGAGCGCGGCCTGCGCGGTGTCCTCGCGCAGATACGCGAGCAGCCAGGCGCGGAAGTCGCCGGGAGAGCGGAAGGTGTGGCCGAAGTGCGGCTGCGCGAGGCGGTCCCAGGACCAGCGCGCGGCTTCGGGTATCCCGAACTCGTCCAGGACCAGAGCCTCTTGGGGGCTGCGGTGCGCCGCCGCGAGGAAGGCGTCCCGGAAGTCCGCGGCCCGTCCGGCGGGCCGGACGAGAGCCGTGTAGTAGACCGTCTCCACCTCCTTCGCGACCAGCGGCCATATCTCGTCGAGGAAGTCCGGGGCGTCACCGCTGTCCGCGCGCTTGCGGAAGCGGGCTATGACGTCGGAGGTGAGGACCAGCGGCAGATGCCGCCCGTACGGGCCCTTCGCGTTGTCGCCGCGCGCCTGGTAGGGGATGCCGCGCCGCGAACCCGCGTACAGCTTCGGCTCGTGTCCCGAGCGCTGATAGCGCAGGCCGCCGCCCGGAGCCGGTGTGAAGCGTCCGCCGCGGCCCTCGGTCAGGAGCGCCATGTGGTCGAAGAAGTTCAGGCCGAGCCCGCGCAGCAGGACGCGCTCGCCGGGAGCGACGGCCGACAGGTCTACGTCGGCGGGGTTGGCCGGCGGGATGTGGCGCAGACCGTGCCGTGCGGCGTGCGCGGCGAAGCGCTCCTGCCCCTCGTCGCCCGCCGCGGGCAGATGGCCCTGCGCGAGGACGACGGCACTGAGGCCCGGGAGTTCACGGCCGTCGTCGAGTACGAGGCGCTGGGCGCCGTCGTCCGCGCCGTCCTCGGAGTCGAGGCGCACGGCGCGCGCCGCGTGCACCTCGACCCGGATCGCTCCGGGGGCGCCGCGCAGGGTCTGGGCGAAGACCCACTCCAGGTAGCGGCCGTAACAGGCGCGCGTGGGGTAGTCGTCGGGACCGAGATCCGGCGCGTGCCCGGCGGCGGCCCACGCGTGCAGGCTCGGTCCCGGCCGGATCGGCCCCGCGCAGTCGACGCTCTCGTCGGTGAAGAGGGTCACCTGCGAGGCGACCGTGTTCATGAGCAGTTCGCCCGGCTGGGCGGTCCGCCAGACGCGCCCCGGCCCCGGCGGCGATGGGTCGACGACGTGGACCGTCAGCCGTGCCCCCGGTGGCAGGAGTTCGGTCGCCGAGGCGCAGAGGCGTTCCAGGACACTCGTGCCGCGGGGTCCCGCGCCGACGACGGCGACAGCGATGTCACGTCCCGGTGCGGCCGCTGCGGATGGTGCGGACAAAGGCGTGGCTCCCGGGCATCGAGGGGGCGGTGGGGGGAGTGTGGCGGTGGAGGGCGGTGAGGGCTGGGAGGGCTGTGGGGGAGTGGGGGTGTTGGAAGCGGACGGTCCGCCTCATCATGCCGCCGGAAGCCCCGCAGGCGAACCCCGGATCGGAGGTTCGCCGGACGGGTGTGGCCTGTGTCACGTCAGTGACGCCTCGCGCCCGCCGCCGATGCGGGGCAATGCGAACCAAAGGGGCGCGAAAGGGGATTACGGGAGTACGCGGACCACAGAGAGCGCACCGGAACGCAGGCTCACGAAAGCCGTGACTCCTGCGTCGTCGCGAGGCGCACGCCCACACCCTTCACCGTCTGCGCCTGATCGAGCCGCACCTGCGCCGAACGGCCCCGCAGCGTCAGCGTCATGAGCTGGTTGCCGAACCAAGGGCCACCCGTTTTGCGCCAGTTGATGGCCGCTCGCCTGATCCGTCCGTGCCGCACGAACCGGCGGCCTAGGGCCCGGCCCGCCTTGCTCCAGCCGAAGTGGAAACCCAGCTTTATCGACGCGGGGATGGAGTTGTGGACGGGGGAGCACGTCAGCTGGAGGACGCGGGCATCGGGGCCGCCGCCGTCCGGCCATGTCGGCTCGGCGATATACGCGTGGTGGACGTCTCCGGAGAGCACGCACACCGTCGCCGGGGCGCCCTCTCCCGTGCCCGCCTCGGCGATCAGGGAGGTCAGCGCGTCGAAGGAGGAGGGGAACGCCGCCCAGTGCTCCAGGTCCGAGCGCCTGCGCAGGTTCTCGCCGAAGCGGGCCCAGCGCGCGCCCCGTTCGCCCCGGCACAGCGCGGCGTTCCAGCCCTCGGCGTCATGGATGAGGTGCGGAAGGAGCCAGGGCAGTGACGTACCGATCAGCAGGTGATCGCAGCCGCCTTCGCCGCCCGCGCCGTCCAGGGCCTGCTCGCGCAGCCAGCGCGCCTCGTCCGGGTCGATCATCGCGCGGTTCTGCTCGTCCAGGACGCGGGCCGCCCGGGTGTCGACCATGAGCAGGCGTACGCGGCCGAAGTCCCGGCGGTAGCTCCACCGGGTCGCCGCGGGGTCGGCGTCCGAGGCGGCGGCGAAGGCGCGCAGCTCGTCAGTGCCGTCGGGCGCCGCGCACAGCGAGGCGTACAGCTCGTCGCGCTCCAGTTCGGCGGGCGGCAGATTGCCGAGGTGCTGATAGACCCAGTACGACATCAGGCCGCTCAGCACGCGCTCGCGCCACCAGGGCGTCGCGCGCATCTCCGCGAGCCATGCCGCGCTGGTGTTCCAATCATCGATCACGTCGTGATCATCGAAGATCATGCAGCTCGGCACGGTGGAGAGCAGCCACCGCACCTCGGGGTCGAGCCACGATTCGTAGTAGAGGTGGGTGTACTCCTCGTAGTCCGCGACCTGGTCGCCCGGCGGGTCGTTCAGGTTCCGCCGTGCCGCCAGCCAGCGGCGCGTCGCTTCCGAGGTGTTGTCCGCGTACACCTGGTCGCCCAGGAGGAGCAGGACGTCCGGGCGGTCGGCGTCGGTGCCGCCCGCTATCCGTGCGGCAAGGGTGTCCAGGGCGTCGGGCCCCACGGGGTCGTGCTCCCCGCTCGGCGGGGCCGCCCAGCGGCAGGACCCGAAGGTGACGCGCAGCGTCTCGTCGTCGCCCTCGCCCGGCGTGCGGATGGTGCTCGGCGGGAAGGGCGAGTCCGGCAGCGGCCACACAGGGGCGCCGCCGTCGCCGAGGCGCACCTCGTACGCTGTCTCCGTGCCCGGGTCCAGGCCCGTGACCGGAATGAGCGCGTAGTGGTGGCCGGCGACCTGGAACGTGTTGGCCGTGCCCTTGGCGCCGTCCGCGCACCGCACTTCGGCGGTGCAGGGACGGTCGGTCTCGACCCAGACCGTCGCCGACGAACCGTCGACGTACCTCAGCAGCGGACCCAGGCGCAGCCGTGCCACGATGATCACTCTCCTCCGTCGCCCCGTACGGTACGGAACGACGGAGGTCCGTGGCGAGGTTCCGGGGATTCCCGCCGGTTACAGGCCGGTGACCTCGCTGCTTGCGGAGGGGTGGCCTCAGCAGCCGTTGAGGATCGAGGACAGCTTGGTCTTCTCCTCCGGGTTCACCGTGAGGTTGTAGTGGTGCTTCACGTCCACCCACATCCGGGCGTAGTAGCAGTGGTACGACGCGGTCGGCGGCAGCCATTCGGCCGGGTCCTTGTCGCCCTTGGCCTGGTTGACGTTGTCGGTGACGGCGATCAGCTGCGGGCGGGTGAGGTCGTTGGCGAAACCTTCCCTCTGGGTGTTGGTCCAGCTGCTCGCCCCGGACTTCCAGGCCTCGGAGAGCGGGACGACGTGGTCGATGTCGACGTCGCCCGACGCGGTCCAGGTGCCGCCGTCGTAGGGGGACTTCCAGGTGCCGGACGTGGCCGCACAGCTGGAGTCCTGCTCGACGTTCGTGCCGTCGCGCTTGAGGACGACCTCGCGGGTGTTGCAGGCGCCGGACTGGGTGCTCCAGTGCGGGAACTTCTCGCGGCTGTAGCCGTCGGACGAGCCCTCGGCCTTCTCCGTGAGCTGGCCCAGGTAGGTGCGGGCGGTGGCGGCGGAGACCGGGGCCGGGGGAGCGGCCTGGGCGGGGGCGCCGGTGAGGAGGGCCGCCCCGGAGGCGAGGGCGGTCAGGGCGGTGAGAGTGACGAGGCGTCGACGCGCGTAGACAGCGGACATACGAACTCCCTGGATGTGGGGGGATGTTGGCCGTTGGGGCGGCCATGGTGACGCGGCGGGGTTTCCTGTGGATGTGCGTCAGGTGACAGGGTCGCGTCAAACAGGTGGTCAGTTCAAGAGTTCTGGCGCCGTGTCATGTCCGCTCACCTGTAAGGGAGTTGCCGAAAGCGTGTCCGAAGGTCGTGGAATGTGGCCCGCGTCACTTCTCCGGAGGGTCGAAAGGCCCTGGTCCGGAGGGTGCGGACGTCCCGTACGATGGATGGCGCAGAAGGGGAGTAGCTCTTCGCCGGACCGTCGACATACTGCTCAGCTCGTCTGAGCCGGCGCCCGGAGGCAGGTCCCGTCATCGACGCGGCCGGCCAGCGAGACCTTCGGCAAGCAGTGCCCGACGTACACGACCGTGTGCGTCCGTGTGTGCTGCCGTGCCGAGGTGTCGTACGTGATGTACAGATTGCTCTCGGTGGGGCAGCCCCGACCGATTGAGGAACCTTGATCAGCATCAGCGTGACGGCGCTCGTCTTCGGCGTCGTCTTCCTTGCCGAACTCCCGGACAAGACAGCGCTGGCCGGGCTCGTCCTCGGGACGCGCTACCGCGCCTCGTACGTCTTCGTCGGGGTCGCCGCTGCCTTCGTCGTCCATGTCGTGCTCGCCGTCGCTGCGGGCAGTGTGCTCACCCTCCTGCCGCAGCAACTCCTGCACGCGCTCACCGGTGTCCTCTTCCTGGGCGGCGCGGCGATGCTGCTCCTGAAGGGCGGCGATGAGGAGGAAGAGGTCCGCGAGCCCAAGGACCAGAGCTTCTGGAAGGTCTCCGGCGCGGGATTCATGCTGATCCTGGTCGCGGAGTTCGGTGACCTGACGCAGATCATGACCGCGAACCTGGCCGCTCGCTACGACGACCCGCTCTCCGTGGGCCTCGGTGCGGTGCTCGCGCTGTGGGCGGTCGCCGGGCTCGGGATCGTCGGTGGAAAGGCACTGATGAAGCGTGTGCCGCTGTCGCTCATCACCAAGATCGCGGCGCTTCTGATGCTGGGGCTCGGTGTGTGGAGCCTGTATGAGGCGATTGCCTGACGTGTCTGGTTTAGTTAGATGCCCAGGGCATCTAACTGGGCTCCCGTTGTGGGCGTGACCTGCGGTGCTGGCGTCTGGGGGCCTCTTTTTGTACCGTAGAGGAACAAAGTGGCTCCGCCCGTGTTCCCTGACCGGCGGGCGGGGCTGCCTTGATCTTTCCTCCGCATGGCTCGCCATGCCCTCCGCTCATTCCTCCGCGGAGACTCCCTCTGTGCTCTGGAGTACGTCGATGACGGCCGAGACCGCCTCTGTTCTGACCGCCCGGGCCCTCCTCCTGGACATGGACGGAACCCTCGTCAACTCCGACGCCGTGGTCGAGCGCTGCTGGCGGCGCTGGGCCGAGCGGCACGGGCTCGACTTCGACGAGGTCATCAGGGTCGTCCACGGGCGGCAGGGCTACGCGTCGATGGCGGTGCTGCTGCCGGAGCGGCCCATGGAGGAGAACTACGCGGAGAACCGCGAGATGCTGGCCGCCGAGACCGCGGACATGGAGGGTGTCGTTCCGGTGCCGGGCGCCGCGGCCTTCCTGGAGTCCCTCGACGGGCTTCCGCACGCGCTCGTGACCTCCGCCGACGTGCCGCTTTCCACCGGGCGGATGGCCGCCGCCGGTCTTTCGCTGCCCGCGGTGCGGGTCACCGCGGAGAGCGTGGGGGCGAGCAAGCCCGACCCCGAGGGGTTCCTCAAGGGGGCCGCCGAGCTCGGGTTCGACCCCGCCGACTGCATCGCCTTCGAGGACTCCGGGGCCGGGATAGGCGCCGGGCTCGCGGCGGGCATGCAGGTCGTGGGGATCGGTCCCAGGGCCGGGGAGTACGGACCCACCGTGCACGTCCCCGACCTGACGCACGTCGGGGTCACCGCCGGTGCGGACGGGACGATCCGGCTGACGTTCGGCTGAGCTCGCGGCTCACGCCTCGGACGCCCTTTTGCGCTTCGTGGCCACCGGCGACTTTCACGCCTCGGACGCCCGGCACCTTCGCGGTGCCGGGCGTCTTGTCGTAGGCAGGCGGGCGGCGGCCCTAGTGCCGCGGCCGGTGCCGGCGCGGTTCTGATGTCTCCGCTTCGAGCGCCGCCCGCGTCTCCTCCCCGTAGACCCCCCGCTCGTCCTTCTGCATGCCGCGGGCGAACTGGTAGCGCGCCACCGCGTCCGTGACCCCGGCGTCGTAGGTCCCGTCCGTCTCGTCCATGTACAGGTACATCTGTTGCAGGCGGCCCTGGAGCTCCGCGACCTCCGGGCCCCTGTCGCCCTGGCTCAGGACGCCGTCCGCCGACGCCGCGTCCTGCTTCGCCGACTCCGTCGCCCGCGCCGTCGACCGGCTCGGCGGCCGGGTGGGCCTCTCCTCGGCCGAGGCGCTGGGTGACGGCGTCGGCGACGGGCTCGCCGTGGGGGACACGGACGGGTCCGCGGACGGGGACGCGGGCGCGGAGGGCGGCGGCGCGGAAGCCGTCGCCGTTTCCGTGCCGGCGCCGGACGGGGCGTTCACCGCGCGCGTCGGCACCTCCGGCAGCGCGCGATCGTCCCGCTGCGGCTTGTCCGGCGGCAGCAGCACCGCCGCGAGCACCGCGACGGTGATGACGGCCACCGCGCCCACGGCCGCGTACAGGCCGATACGGGCGCGCCGCGGCTCCGGCTCCTCGTCGTACGGCAGCGGGGGCGGGGAAAGGCGCGGATCGCCCTCCGGTGCGCCGCCCGCCGTGAACAGCCCGACATCCGCCGACCGCGGCACGGCCACCGTCTCCGGCGGAAGAACGTGCGCGGCGGCCGCCGCGGGCTCAGGCGCGGCCTCGTCCGCGAGGCCGGGCTCCGGCAGCGTCACGTACGGACGTATCCGCAGCGGATCGAAGTCCTCCGCCGCGGCGGCATCCGCCGACCTCGCTTCCCGTGCCGCGTCCGCGGCCCGCTCCGTACAACCGCAGACGGGCGCGCTGCCCCGCTCGCGCGAAGTACCGCACTCCGGACACCGCGGGCCGTTCCCGGCGCCGCTCGGACGTATGTCGTCGCTGCTCACTCTTTCGTACCCCACCCCTAGAGAACTCCAGCGATTATGCAGATCCCGGCTTCAACAGGCCATAACGGGTCTCACGGACCAGGATGGAAGGAGAGGCTCCCGCAGGACGCGCAGGCGCCTCAGGAGGTGTGTGTCCATGACACAGGACATCAGCGCCCGCCCCGTGGAACCGGAGCCGGACCCCGCCCCCGGGCCGCAGGACGGATCCGCGCACGGCGGTGTACTCGTCTCCATCGGCGCACTGCTGCTCGGCATGCTGCTCGCCGCCCTCGACCAGACCATCGTCTCCACCGCGCTTCCCACCATCGTCAGCGAACTCGGCGGCATGGAGCACCTGTCCTGGGTCGTCACCGCGTATCTGCTCGCCGCGACGGCGGCGACACCGCTCTGGGGCAAGCTCGGTGACCAGTACGGCCGCAAGAAGCTGTTCCAGCTGGCCATCGTGATCTTCCTGATCAGCTCGGCCCTCTGCGGCATGGCGCAGAACATGCCGCAGCTCATCGGCTTCCGTGCGCTGCAAGGCGTCGGCGGCGGCGGACTCATGGTCCTGTCGATGGCGATCGTCGGCGACATCGTGCCGCCCCGCGAACGCGGCAAGTACCAGGGCCTGTTCGGTGCCGTCTTCGGTGCGACGAGCGTCCTGGGGCCGCTGCTCGGCGGCCTGTTCACCGAGCATCTCAGCTGGCGCTGGGTCTTCTACGTCAACCTGCCCGTCGGCGTCGTCGCGCTCGTCGTCATCGCCGCCGCCCTGCACATCCCGGTGCGCTCGGCGAAGCACACCATCGACTACCTCGGCACCTTCCTGATCGCGGCCGTCGCCACCTGCCTCGTCCTGGTCGCCTCGCTCGGCGGCACCACCTGGGACTGGGCGTCGCCGCAGATCATCGGCCTCGCGGTGCTCGGCGTGGTGCTCGCGGCGGCCTTCGTCGCCATCGAGCGCAGGGCGGCCGAACCGGTCATTCCGCTCAAGCTCTTCCGGGTCAGGACGTTCACCCTCTCCGCGATCATCAGCTTCGTGGTCGGCTTCGCGATGTTCGGTGCGATGACCTATCTGCCGACGTTCCTCCAGATCGTCCAGGGCGTCTCGCCGACGATGTCGGGCGTGCACATGCTGCCGATGGTCATCGGCATGCTGATCGCGTCGACCGGGTCCGGCCAGATCGTCAGCCGTACGGGCCGCTGGAAGGTGTTCCCGGTCGCGGGCACCGGCATCACCGCGCTCGGCCTGCTCCTGCTCCACCAGCTCGACGAGAACAGCGGCACGGGCGAGATGAGCGCCTACTTCTTCGTCTTCGGCTTCGGTCTCGGCCTGGTCATGCAGGTCCTCGTGCTCATCGTGCAGAACGCCGTCCCGTACGGGGATCTGGGCGTCGCCACCTCCGGCGCGACGTTCTTCCGCTCCATCGGAGCCTCGTTCGGAGTCGCCGTCTTCGGCACGATCTTCGCCAACCGGCTCGTCGCCAAGCTCTCCGACGCCGTCGCGGGCCAGGCGCTGCCGCCCGGCGTCAGCGCGGACTCCCTCAAGGCCGACCCGCGCGGCATCGCCGAACTCCCCGCGTCCCTGCGCCCCGGTGTCCTGCACGCGTACGCCTCGTCCATCACGGACGTCTTCCTCTACGCGGCGCCCGTGGCCCTGGTCGCCTTCGGCCTCTCCTGGTTCCTGCACGAGGACAAGCTGCGCCGCTCGGTCACGGCGCCCGACACCACGCAGACCCTCGCGAGCAACCCCGTCGAGCGCTCGTCGTACGAGGAGGTGGCGAGGGCGCTCTCGACCCTCGGCACACGGGAGGGCCGCCGCGAGATCTATGTGCGCATCACGGAGCGCGCGGGCCTCGACCTGCTGCCCGCCGCCAGCTGGCTGCTGCTGCGCATCAGCCGCCACGGCCACGTCGAACCGGCGGCGCTCGCCGACCGCAGCACCGTGCCGCTGTCCGTGATCACGGCGGCGTCCCGCCAGGTCGAGGAGCGCCGCCTGGCCCGCCGCGAAGGCATGGGCCTGACCCTGACCGACGAGGGGCGGACGGCGGTGGCGGCCCTGTCCAAGGCCCGCGAACAGTCCCTCGCGGAACTGCTCGGCGACTGGTGGGGACCCAACCGGCCCACCGACCTGGTCAAGCTCGTCGAGGAACTCGGCGCCGAGATGTGCGGCTCGGACGCCGAACGGCCGCACGAGGACAGGACGGCACAGCGCGGCCTCGCGGCGTGAGCGGCGCCCCCGGCCCCGGCAGTCTCAACCGGCCGTCGGCACCAGCTTCTTGACGTACCAGCACTCGGCGTACATCCGCTCGGCGAGCGGCTCGCTCTCCTCGTAGCCGTGCCGTGCGTAGAGCGCCCTGGCCTCGACCAGGTCGAGGCGCGTGTCGAGGATGATCTGCTCCGCGCCGAGCGCGCGGGCCGCGTCCTCGGCGGCGGCCAGGAGGAGCGCGGCGCCGCCCTTGCCGCGCATCTCCTCGCGGAGGAAAACGCGCTTGAGCTCGGCGGTGCGCAGCCCCTTCATGTCGCCCATGAGCCGCACCCCGGCGGTTCCCGCGGGCTCGCCTTCGTACCGGGCGACAAGGAGTGTGCCGGTGGGCGGGAGGAGATCGTCGCCCGTCTCGGCCGCGATCTCGCGCTCCAGCTCTTCGGGTGCCGTCCTGCGCCCCTCATGGAGGAGGTAGTACCGGTCGCTGACCTCGGTGTAGTACGTGCGCCACAGCGCGGCGGCGACCGGGGAGCCGACCGCCTCCGGGGCGACGTTCCAGGAAACGGAGCCTTCGGTACGGGTATCGGTGCGGGTCACGGCGTTCACTCCTTGCGTCCCGTCGCGGCGACACTCACGCCGAGGCCGATCATGGTGAGACCGCCGACCCCGCCGATCATCGACAGGCGCCGCGGCGAGTGCGTGAACCAGCCGCGCGCGGTGGCCGCGGCAAGACCCCACACGCTGTCGGACGCCACCGCGATGGCGTTGAAGACGAGACCGAGCACCAGCATCTGGAGCCAGACGTGCCCCTGCTCGCGGTCGACGAACTGCGGCAGCACGGCGGCGAAGAAGACGATGGTCTTGGGGTTGGCCACACCGACCGCGAACCCTTCCCACAACGTACGCAGACTGCCGTGCGCGGGCCCTTCGCCGGTGAACGCGGCGTGCAGCGCCTTGCGTTGGCGCACCGCCTTGATCCCCAGATACACGAGATAGGCGGCACCGAGCAGCTTGAGGGCCGTGAAGACGGCGACCGAGCGCTCGACGACGGACCCGACGCCGAGCGCGACGGCCACGACGAGCACGTACGCGCCGAGCGTGTTCCCCACCACCGTGGTCAGCGCGGCACGGCGCCCCTGCGCCAGCGCCCGCCCGACCACGAACAGGACGCTGGGCCCGGGGATCACGATCAGCAGGAAGGACATCGCCGCGAAGGCAAGTATCCGGTCTGTGGACATCATGCGCCCCATCGCACCACGGGGGCGAGGCATGCCGTAACCGGTTTTCCCCGGCCGCCGCTGGCCGGGCGTGGCCGCTGCCGGCCGCTACCGCACCTTGGGCGCGGCCTGCGTCACGACCTCGAACGACCACACCGCCGCGCTGCTCGACGCGGGCTTGGGCCGCTCCCCGCCGGCCGCGCTGCCTCCCTGGTGGGCCGACTTCATGGGGCCCTCCATCCACGCCTTGAAGGACTCCTCGTCACGCCAGCGCGTGTAGACCAGGTAGTCGTCGGTGCCCTCGACGGGGCGCAGGAGCTCGAACCACTCGAAGCCGTCCGAGTTCTCCACGGCGCCCGCGCGGGACGCGAAGCGCTGCTCCAGGACCTCTCGCTGCTCGGCCGGCACGGTCAGGACGTTGATTTTCACGATGCTCATCCGCCCATCCTCGCGCATGCCTCCGACAGGCTCAGTCCGGGTGGCGCTCGCGCCAGGCGCGGGCCACCTCGTCCACGTCGAAGGGCTTCAGGCCCAGGGGCGGGCCGGGCGGCGGCATGCGCAGGGCCTCGACGATCTTGACGTTCAGATCCGTCACCAGCTGCCGGGCCGCCCGCTCGGACGGGGCGCCGGGCGCGGCGGCGAGCACGTCCTCGGCCTCCTTGCGCAGGGCGAGGGTCGGGGGGAGGTGGGAAAGGCCCTCGCGGGCCATCTTCTGTTTGATCCACCACTGCTCGTCGTGCGAGGTGCTGTTGAGCGAGTCGGGAAGCGGTTTGCCGCGGCCCGGCAGGGTCGCGAAATCGCCGCGCTCTTCCGCCTCACGGATCTGCTTGTCGATCCACGACTCGAAGTTGACTCCAGGTGGCTTCCGTTCGGTCATGGGTTCATTGTCCCAAGAGCCCGTGCTTTCGGGCGAGGGGCGACTTAGGATGCGGCGGCGCGGTGCGGAGCGGCCGGAAGCGTGCTCCGGGGGTTCGCGTCCGGTTCGTCGAGAGTGGGGGGACGTACGTGCTGGAGTTGACCATGGCTTCGTTGGCCGGGGCCGACGAGGGGGCGACCGCGGGCATGCTGATGGCCGACGCGCCGAGCGCGCCGGGTGCCGTGTTGCGGGTGGGGCGTGATCGCGGGGTGTGCCGTCTGGTGCCGCCGGACGACTGGCTGTTCGTTTCGCGCACGCATCTGGAGTTCCGCTGCGGGGCCGACGGGGCCTGGACGGTCACCTGGCTGCGCGGCTCGCACCCCGAGCCCGCTTCACAGGTGCGCCTGACGGTGAGCGGGGTGGCGTCGCCCATGGAGTACGGGGGGACGGCGCCGCTGCCGAGGGGCGGGTCCGGTGACGTCGTCATCCAGGACAGGGCCGGGCCGCGCAGCGTGAACGTCGGCTTCTATCACGAGGGTTGACGCTAGAGGTGGTGGCGGGCAGCGGCAGGAGTGGCAGGTACTGAGGCCGCGGCTGCCGGGGCGGTGCGGGGGCTCAGTCCAGTACGCGGGCCAGGGCCAGGCCGTCGTAGCCCTTCGTGCCCACCGTCTGCAGTGCCGTGCCGGTCAGCTTCGGGTGCCGGGCGATGAGGTCGAGCGCCTTGCGCGTGCCCTGTACGCCGGGGTCGGTGCTGTGGGCGTCGGCCACCGCGCCGTTCCGTACGACGTTGTCGATGACGATGAGGCTGCCGGGGCGGGTGAGCTTGAGCGACCACTCCAGATAGTGCGGGTTGTTGGCCTTGTCCGCGTCGACGAAGACCAGGTCGAAGGGGGCCGCGTCCTCGGCCACGAGCCCGGCGAGCGAGTCGAGGGCCGGGCCGGTGCGGACCTCGGTGAGCTTGTCGAGGCCTGCGCGGGCGAGGTTGGCGCGGGCCACGTCGGCGTGGACCGGGGAGTACTCCAGGGTGATCAGGCGGCCGTCCGCGGGCAGGGCGCGGGCCAGCCAGATGGTGCTGTAGCCGCCGAGCGTGCCGATTTCGAGGATGCGGTGCGCGCCCTGGATCTGGGCCAGGAGCTGGAGCAGCTTGCCCTGGTTCGGCGCGACGCTGATCTGCGGCAGCCCGGCCGCGTCGCTGTCGTGCAGGGCCGCGGTCAGTGCCTCGTCGGCGGGGGCGAGCAGGTCGGTGAAGTACGTGTCCACCGCGGTCCATTGCTGCTGGGTCATGAGGGCCTTCCCGATGTGCGGTTCTCGGTCTTCCGTTTTCGTTAGGTTCGCTAACGATGTTAATGCGGTGAGGGTCGATTGTCAGTGGGGACTCGCATACTGAAGCCGTCGAGCTGTAGTGGCGGGACGTGTGCAGTGACCTGCGGGGGTTGAGATGACGTACGGGACCGAGCAGATGTTGCCGGCGGCGGCGATCCGGGGGCTCGCCGATCGGTGGCTGCCGCTGATGGCCGGGGGCCGGCCGGGCGAGGGCGGGGCCGCGGGGGACTTCGTGTGCTCGCCCGCGGGGCTGTGGCTCGCGCTGGCCGCGGTCGCGGTGGGCGCGCGGGAGGAAACCGCCGGGGAGCTGCGGGAGTTGCTCGGCGTCGCGGGGGAGGATGCCGCCGGACTGGTCACGGCGGCCGCGGGGGCGCTGGCCGGGACGGACGCGGTGGCCGTCGCCACCGGGGTGTGGAGCCGCGTTCCGGTCTACCGCGCCTATCGCGAGGCGCTGCCCGGCGTGGGGTTCGGGCCGATGGATCCGGGCGGGATCGACGCGTGGGTGCGGGAGGCGACGGGCGGGTTGATCGAGCGGCTGCCGGTGGTCATTACGCCGGATGTGCTGCTGGTGCTGGTCAATGCGCTGGCCCTCAAGGCGCGTTGGGAGATCCCCTTCGAGGGCGGAGGTACGCGCGACCAGGACTTCACGGACGCGTTCGGCGTGCGGCATCGGGTGCCCACCATGCATCGGCCCGTTCCGCTGAACTCCGCGTGGACGGTGGGCGGGGCGAGCGTCGTCGAGCTGAAGTGCCGGGCGGAGGGCGGCCGGGCGCCTGCGCGGGTGCGGTTCGTGCTCGGCGAGCCGGGAGCGGGGGCCGCGGAGGTGCTGCCGCTGGCCTGGGCTCCGGAGGGGCGGTGGACCGGGATCGACGCCGAGCAGATCAATATGGCGGTGCCGAGGATGTCCTTGCGGACGCGGGTCGACGCTTCGGAGCAGTTGGGGGCGCTGGGGGTGCGGTGGGCCTTCTCCGAGGGGGCCGACTTCTCCGGGATGTCTCCGGAGAAGCTTGCGATATCGCAGGTGGTGCAGGAGGCGGTGGTGCGGGTTGCCGAGGAGGGGGTTGAGGCGGCGGCGGTTACGGCTGTGCCTATGGCGCCGGGCAGTGCGTATGTTCCTCGACGGATCGAGTGGCTTGCCTTTAACCGGCCCTTTGGGGTTGTGGTGCTTGACGGGGCGGGGGAAGTGCCCTTGTTCGCTGCTTGGCAGGCGGGGGTGCCGGTGGGGTAGGGCGGGGATTTTTCCCCAACCCCGCCCCTTCCCGAAAACCCGCTCGGCGCGGGGGCCTTGTGCGTGCCGTCGTCACCGGCTCCGCCGAGTTCGTCCTCAAGCGCCGGACGGGCTGAGAGTTCCCCGGCCGGGCTGAGATTCCTCCGGCCGGGTTGAGAATTACCCGGCCGGGCCGGAAAGCGGCGAACGAGCTACTTCTCCACCGCCGGAAGCGAACCCGGCAGGGGGCGGCCCGCGCTTTCTCTGGTGAACCACACCGCTATTCCGCCCACCACGGCCGCCGCCATCATGTAGTACGCGGGCATCATCATGTTCCCCGTCGCTCCGATCAGTGCCGTCACCACCAGCGGGGTCGTGCCTCCGAAGATGGACACGGAGATGTTGAAGCCGATGGAGAGCGAGCCGTAGCGGACCTTCGTGGGGAACAGGGCCGGGAGCGTCGACGGCATCGAGGCCGTGAAGCAGACCAGGAGCAGGCCAAGCGCCGCCATGCCCAGGCCGATCGCCCAGAGCGAGCCCTGGCGGATCAGGAGCAGGGCGGGGACCGAGAGGAGCAGGAAGCCCGCGCAGCCCGCGGCGATCACCGGGCGGCGGCCCACGCGGTCGGTCAGCGCGCCCGCGAACGGCTGGACGCACATCATCAGCGCCATCACGGCGAGCACGACCAGGAGCCCGTGCGTCTCGTCGTACTTCAGCTCGCTCGTCAGATAGCTCGGCATGTACGACAGCAGCATGTAGTCCGTGACGTTGAAGACCAGGACCAGGCCCATGCACAGGAGCAGCGACTTCCACTGGCCCGTGACCATGTCGCGCAGGCGCACCTTCGGGCGGGACTGCTCGTTCTTGTGGGCCTTGCTGAGCTCCGCGGTGAACGCGGGGGTCTCCTCCAGCTTCATGCGCAGGTACAGGCCGATCAGACCCATCGGGCCCGCGATCAGGAAGGGGATGCGCCAGCCCCAGGAGAGGAGGTCCTCGGTGGAGAGGAGGGCCGTCATGAGGGTCACCAGGCCCGCGCCGCCGATGTAGCCGGCGAGCGTGCCGAACTCCAGCCAGCTGCCGAGGAAGCCCCGCTTCTTGTCGGGGGAGTACTCGGCGATGAAGGTGGACGCGCCCGCGTACTCGCCGCCCGTGGAGAAGCCCTGCACCAGGCGGGCGATCAGCAGGAGGACCGGGGCGCCCACGCCGATGGAGGCGTAGGAGGGGATGAGGCCGATCGCGAAGGTGCCCGCCGCCATCATGATCATGGTGAGGGCGAGGATCTTCTGGCGGCCGATGCGGTCGCCCAGCGGGCCGAAGACCATGCCGCCCAGCGGGCGGATCAGGAAGGCCGCGGCGAAGGCGCCGAAGGTGGAGAGAAGCTGGGCCGTCGGGTTGCCCGACGGGAAGAAGACCTTGCCGAGCGTCACGGCGATGTAGCTGTAGACGCCGAAGTCGAACCACTCCATCGCATTGCCGAGCGCGGCTGCCTTCACCGCCCGCTTGACCAGCGCCGGGTCGACGACCGTGACGTCCGCCGAGGTGGGCGCGGACGGAGGGGCCTGGGTCCGGGAAGTCTGCGGGACTACGGGTGCGACGGGGGCGGCTGCCGGCAAGGGTTCGCTCGCCTGCCTCTCGATTGACGACAAGGACAGAGCCGCCCTGCGGGGGGCGGCTCGAAAACGACCATAGGTGTAGACAGCACCATTACGTTGGGTGCCCGAATGGCGGCACACCGTTCGGAATGTGCGGGTATCCAGGGCGAATGGTTCCGCTTGTGAAGGCGACGGCAAGGCGTCTTTGTGATCTATGTCGCCCTTCGCCCAAGGAACCGCATCGCGCGGCCGGCAGGCGTCTCATGGAGGGGAAGTGGGCACTCGGTGGAGATCCGGCGGGCCACCCGGACGAAGCGGTCAGTTGGGAAGTCTGCGCAAAAGCCGGTAGAAAGCGGTGGTGGCCGACAGGTGAAATGGGGGTTGCGTGCGTCTCACCTGAGGGCGCGAGCCTCACGGAACCGACGGCCGGTCCCGGTGCCGGGTGTGAACGCCCGGACCGGACCGGGCCGGATGCCGGAACCGGGCAGAGATGAAGAACGGGGCGGGAGGGCCGACGACGCGTGGCGAATGTTGAGCACGGAGGACCGGGAAATGCCTTCGGGAGTGCGCCGAATGCGCGGATCGGGGCGGTCCGTGTCGCCCTCTGGCTGATCGCCGCCGTACTGGCGCTGCGGCAGCTGATCGTCGTCCTGCGTACACCGGAAGGGGACCGGCTCACCGATCTGGAGACCTGGATCGGCCCCGACGGAGTCCTCCATGTGAACGGCTCCTTCTACGACACCGACCAGTTCACCGGCACTCCCTTCGCCGGACTCGTGCTCAAACCGTTCTCCCGCGCCGCCGAACAGGCGCTCGGCTGGGGCTGGACGTTCGGCACGCTGACCCTGGTCGTCGTCCTCGGCCTGGTGGCCGCCCGCGCCCTGCCGCAGCCCGTGTCCCGGCGCACCTCGCTGCTCGCCGCGCCCGTCGCGATCTGCCTCCTGATGCTGTCGCTCCCGGTGCGCAACACCCTGTACCTCGGGCAGACCAGCATCATCCCCGTCCTGCTCGTCCTGCTCGGGTGCTTCGCGGTCCGCGGGGAACGCGCCGGCGGCATCCTCATCGGCGTCGGAGCCGCGCTCCAGCCCACCGTGCTGCTCTTCGCCGCGCTGTTCTGGTTCACCGGCCGCAGGCGCGCCTCCCTCTCCACCGGCGCCACCTTCCTGGCCTGCACCGCGCTCGCCTGGGCCTCGATGCCGCACGACTCCTGGACGTACTGGGTGCACCACCTGGCGGGCGCGGGCCTCGGCGCGAACCCGGGCGGTCTCGCCAACCAGTCCCTGCACGGGGCGCTGCTCAGGCTCGGTCTCGAAGGGCCGCTGGAGATCGCCCTCTTCGTCGTCCTTGCTCTTGCCGTCATCGGGCTCGGCCTGCGCCGCGCCGTGCGCTATGCCAAGGACGGGCAGCTCCTGCTCGCCGTGGCGATCACCGGCTGCGTCGCGGTCGCGGTGTCCCCGACGACCTGGCAGCACCAGCTCCTGTGGGTGCTGCTCGCGGTGGTCGGCCGGGTCGGCAAGAAGCAGTCCGACCGGTACATGTGGCCGGTGGCCGTCGTCCTCGTGTCGACGCTGCCCGCGAAGATGATGCTGCCGAACATGCCGGTCGTGGAGCCGATCCGCGACAACATCGTGCTGATCGCCGCCCTCGCCGCGGCCACCGTCGTACCGTTCCTGTCCCGCACGGCCCCGCAGTACCAGGCGCCCGTTCCCACCGACTACGCGCGGCCCGCGCCCGCGCGCTGGAGCTGGGTGCCGCTGCTCCCGTTCTGGCGCCGCGTCACCACCCGGCCCAATCTCCTGCTCGAACTGCTCCTGATCCGGGTCGGCTACTCCGCCTACCAGCAGGCGCGGCTCGCCGCGACGGGCGGCACCAACTCGGGCGGACGGGCCACCGCCGAGCACCACGGGGAGCAGATCCACTCGATCGAACAGTTCCTGCACATCGACATCGAGCACTGGATCAACCACGCGGTGGTGAAGGTCGGCTGGCTGGAGGAGTTCTTCAACTTCTACTACACGTCGTTCCACTTCGTGGTGCCGTTGACCGTCCTCGGGGTGCTCTACGCCCGGCGCCCCGCCGACTACCGCTGGGCACGCTCCGCGCTCGGCTTCGCCACGGTCCTCGCGCTCGTCGGCTTCTGGCTCTACCCCCTCGCCCCGCCGCGCCTCATGCCCGACCTGGGCTTCATCGACACGGTCCACGGCGTGCAGGACTTCACCAAGCCGGAGTACGGCACGCTGACCGCGCTCACCAACCAGTACGCGGCGATGCCCTCGCTGCACTTCGGCTGGTCGCTGTGGTGCGGTGTGGTGATCCTGGTCC
>NZ_JBNNJZ010000044.1:0-34657 GCF_050270335.1 Streptomyces sp. NPDC059900 | reverse complement strand
ACTTCAAGGAGCTCACCGAGTTCGTCGAGGAAGAGCGGGAGAAGGGTCCCGTCTACCCTCCGCGTGACGAAGTGTTCGCCGCGCTCGACGCGACCGGGTACGACCAGGTGAAGGTCCTCGTCCTCGGCCAGGATCCGTACCACGGCGAGGGGCAGGGGCACGGCCTCTGCTTCTCCGTGCGGCCCGGCGTGAAGACCCCGCCCTCCTTGCGCAACATCTACAAGGAGATGAAGGAGGAGCTCGGCCACCCCGTGCCGGACAACGGCTATCTGATGCCGTGGGCCCGGCAGGGCGTCCTGCTCCTGAACGCGGTGCTCACCGTCCGCGCGGGAGAGGCCAATTCCCACAAGGCCAAGGGCTGGGAGAAGTTCACGGACGCCGTGATCCGCGCCGTGGCCGACCGCCCCGACCCCGCCGTCTTCGTCCTGTGGGGCAATTACGCCCAGAAGAAGCTCCCGCTGATCGACGAGGAGCGGCACGCGGTCGTGAAGGGCGCGCATCCCTCGCCGCTCTCCGCGAAGAAGTTCTTCGGCTCGCGCCCCTTCACGCAGATCGACGAAGCGGTGGCGGCCCAGGGGCACGAGCCCATCGACTGGCGCATCCCCGACCTCGGCTGATCTGCCCGGTCAGGCCGGCGCGGTCCTGCGTGCCGGCTGAGCCGTGCCGGCCCGGATTGTCACCGGGCTGGCCCAGCGGCGCGGGCGGGGCGCCTCGCGGGGGGATCGCGCCTGACTGTGATTGCCGGTGGGTGCGGCTAGCGTCGAGAGCGGTGGGCACGTTGGGCACGTTGGGCTTACGAGTGTGGAGGACCCGGTGGCGGAGCAGCAGGAGCAGGCGGCGGACGACGCCGTGATGACCCGGATCGGGCAGGCGGTCATGCTGCACCACGGGGGCGACCGCGAGGAGGCGCAGGGGCGCTTCCTCGGCCTGTGGTCGGAGATCGGCGAGGAGGGTGACCCGCTGCACCGCTGCACGCTCGCGCACTACATGGCGGACACCCAGGAGGACCCCTCGGACGAACTGGCCTGGGATCTGCGTGCGTTGTCGGCGGCGGACGAGCTCACGGACGAGCGCCTGCACGAACACCACGACTCGATCGCGGTCCGCGGCTTCTATCCCTCCCTGCACCTGAACCTCGCCGCGGACTACGCGAAGCTGGATCGCCCCGAGGCGGCCCGCAACCACCTCCGGCGGGCGCGCGAGGTGGTCGGGGCACTGGGGGACGACGGGTACGGCGACGGGATCCGGGCGGCCATTTCGCGGCTAGAGCTGCGGCTGGGGGAGGGCAGCGAGGTGGAGTGAGGGGGGAGCGGCGGGGCGAAGGGGGAGCGGCGGGGTGAGGTGGAGTGAAGCGGGGGTGGCGGGCCGGGTGCGGCCGGGTCAGTGCCCGTAGGCGTCTTCGCAGATGACGGACTCGGGGCTGCCGGGGGGCCCGCCGCGGTAGTGTTTGCCGGGGCCACTGGGGGGGGGTTTGGGGGGCGGGGGGGGGGGGCGCGGGGGGGTTGCGGGGGGCCGGGCCCGCTGACGGTGGGGGTGGGGGGGGGGGGTGGAGCGCTGCGGGGGTCTCGCCGTGCGGGACGGCACGGCGGGGATGCTCGGCGCGGTGCCGGTGGCGCGGGGTGCCGGGTCGCGGGGCGGTCCGATCAGTTCGAGCGCCTCCCGGGCGGGGGCTTCCACGACGCGCGGGCGGGAATTGCCGTCGGGGCGGGGTGCCGGGGGCGGGGCGCTCGCTGCGGACGGCCCCGGCGCGGGCTGCCGCTCGACGCTCACACATCCGGAGAGGGCGGTGACCGCCACGGAGGCCAGGAGCGTGGCGGTGGTCGTGGTTCGGTGCATTCGCGCAACTCTGGGGCCAGGGGGGTGCCTTCGGCGAGGGAACGGGGGGAAGTTGGTCCGCACGAGTGAGTGTGCCTCTGGCCGGCGGGGGAGCGGGGGGCTTGTTGGGGGGTGCTCTGTGGGTTTCGACTGCCGGTCGGGTGGTGTTTGAGCCGCCGCTTCGCGGCGGATTTTTCCCGCCCACCCACCCGTTTGCCCCGTGGTGTGCCGGTCCCGGGTGGGGTGGCCGTTTGCTTCGTGGTGTGGCCGGTCCCGGGTGGGGTGGGCGGTTGCCTTGTGGTGTGGCCGGTTGTCGGGTGGGGGCGTTTGTCTTGTGGGGTGCTCGGGTCCTCGTAGGGGATGGGTGTCTGGGGCTCACCCGGCTGGTTGGGGGTCGTCCAGCATTCCGCCTAGTAGTTCCCGGATCCCGGATCGCAGGGTCTTCTCGTCCGGAGGCGGGGTGTGGTGGGAGCCTGCCGCGCAGGTGAACAGGAGGCCCTCGCACCATGCCACCAGGGACAGCGCGTGCCGCTGCGGTTCCGGTGAGCCCAGGGTGCGCATCAGGGCCACCAGTGGCTCCCTGAACCGGGCCCCCGCCGCGTCGTAGTAGGCGCGCAGTTCCGGCCTGCGGGTTGCCTCAAGGGCCAGTTCGTAGCGGGAGACCAGGAGCAGGCGGTGGTCGCCCGTGAGGTAGCGGTGCAGGGCCAGGGCGAGCGTGGTGATCACGGGCTCGCGGTTCTCCCGGCCGGCGGCCGGGAGGCTCAGCAGATCGGCGGGGGCCAGCACCGCGCCCTCGCGTTCCGCCAGCCTGCCCACCGCCGCTTCCAGGAGGGCGAGCCGGGTGCGCGCGTGGTTCGACGTCGAGCCCTGCGGGAGGCCCGCGGCCTCGTCCACGGCCCGGTGGGTCAGCCCCCGCATGCCGCGCTCGGCGAGCAGGGAGAGCGCCGCGTCGGCGATCAGTTCGCTGCGGGGCGGCCCCGCGCTGAGTCTGCGTACGGACATGAGGGCCACCCTACCGCCGTCCACTACAGCTGTAGTACGGTCGGTGCGTCGCGTTCACTACAGGTGTAGTGAACGAGCACTGGTCCTAGCTTCAGGAGGAGTCATGGCGCATCCCCGCCGAGAGCACCGCCCTCAACAGGACCCGCGAAGCCGCACACCGCACGCCGTCGTCATCGGCGGCGGCATCGGCGGACTCACCTCCGCCATTGCCCTGCACCTCTCGGGCTGGCGGGTCACCGTCCTGGAGCGGGCCGCCACCCTGGAGCCCGTAGGCTCCGGCATCGGACTCGCCCCCAACTCCCAGCGCGCACTGGACGTCCTGGGCCTGGGTGACCGGATCCGCTCGCTGGCGGCCTGGGAGGGCGACGGCGGTATGCGCGCCCAGAACGGACGCTGGCTCGTGCGCATGAGCGCGTCGGCGGCCGCGGCGGAGTTCGGCGGCTCCCTCGTGCTCCTGCACCGAGCGCACCTCGTCGACCTGCTCGTCTCCGCCCTGCCCGCCGACGCCCTGCGCACCGGCGTACGCGCCGAGCTCGCCGATCCCGGAGCGGCCGACCGCAGGGCAGTGGTCCGTACCGGCGACGGGGACATCGAAGCGGACCTCGTGGTGGGCGCCGACGGCATCAACTCGGCCGTGCGCTCCGCCCTGTTCCCTGCGCACCCGCAGCCGGCGTACACCGGATTCACGGCCTGGCGCCTCGTCGTCCCGGCGCCCGACCGGCCCTTCGAACCCCACGAGACCTGGGGGCGCGGCGGAGTCTGGGGCACCCATCCGCTCAGGGACGGCAGGATCTACGCGTACGCCACCGCCACCGTCCCCGCGGGCGGCCACAGCCCCGACGGGGAGAAGGCGGAGCTGGCGCGCCGCTTCGCCGACTGGCACGACCCCATCCCCGGGATCATCGCCGCCGCACGCCCCGGGGACATCCTGCGCAACGACGTGCGTCACATGAGCACCCCGCTCACGCACTACCACCGGGGGCGGGTCGCGCTCGTCGGTGACGCCGCGCACGCCATGGCGCCCACCCTGGCCCAGGGCGGCAACCAGGCCATCGAGGATGCCGTCGTCCTTGCCCACCACGTGGATCCGGCCGCCGATCTTGCCGCGGGCCTTGCCGGCTACAGCGCGGCGCGGGTGCCGCGTACGACGGCGATCGTCCGGCAGGCGGCGCGCGCGGCCCGCATGAACCACCTGACGAACGCCCCCCTCATCGCCGTACGCAACGAACTCATCGCGGCGGCGGCGCGCCTCGGCCCGAACCTGATCCTGCGGAGCTTCGCCTCCATCGCCGACTGGCGTCCCCCGCAGCAGCCGTATGCTGCGGGAACAGAATTCGCTCGGCGCTAGAACACAGAAGACAGGGGACAGTGGTGAAGGTCGGCTGCATCGGACTCGGTGACATCGCACAGAAGGCGTATCTGCCCGTGCTCACCGCCCTGCCGGGGGTCGAGCTGCACCTGCAGACGCGCACGCCCGCGACCCTCGCCCGCGTCGCGGGCGTCCACCACATTCCCGGAGAGCGCTGCCACACCGATCTGGACGCGCTGCTCGCCCAAGGGATCGACGCGGCCTTCGTGCACGCCTCGACCGCCGCCCACCCGGAGATCGTGACGCGGCTGCTCGAAGCGGGCGTCGCCACCTACGTCGACAAGCCCCTTGCGTACGAACTCGCCGACTCCCAGCGGCTCGTGCGCCTTGCCGAAGAGCGCGCGACGAGCCTCGCCGTCGGCTTCAACCGCCGCTTCGCGCCCGGCTACGCCCAGTGCGCGGACCACCCGCGCGAGCTGATCCTGATGCAGAAGAACCGCGTCGGTCTGCCCGAGGACGTGCGCACGCTCGTCCTCGACGACTTCATCCACGTCGTGGACACACTGCGGTTCCTGGCGCCGGGACCGATCGAGCACGTGGGCGTGCGCGCCCGCATCCAGGACGGGCTCATGGAGCACGTCGTGCTCCAGCTCGCCGGTGACGGCTTCACCGCGCTCGGCATGATGAACCGGCTGAGCGGCTCCACCGAGGAGATCCTGGAGGTCTCCGGTCAGGACACCAAGCGGCAGGTGATCAACCTCGCCGAGGTCGTCGACCACAAGGGCCAGCCCAGCGTGCGGCGGCGCGGCGACTGGGTGCCGGTGGCCAGGCAGCGCGGCATCGAGCAGGTGGTGCTCGCCTTCCTCGACGCCGTGCGTGCGGGCAAGGTGCTCAGCGCCCGCGATGCGCTGGCGACCCATGAGCTGTGCGAGCAGGTGGTGCGGGCCGCTCAGGAGCAGGGCGCCTGAACCGCCCCTTCGCGGGGCCCCGCAGGGCACGCACGCCCTCTGCCGCGCACAGCACCGCAAGCACCAGGAAGGCCGCGTGCACGGGCCAGTCGCCGAGCCTGACGTAGGGCGTGACGCCCTCGGCCAGCGGGATGTCGTACGTCGCCGTCGTGCTCGCCGAGGTGCCGAGCGGCGCCCCGACCCGCTCGCCGTCCGGGCCGTACACCGCGGAGATGCCGGTGAGCGTGGCGTGCACCATGGGGCGGCCGGTCTCGGCGGCCCGCACCGCCGCGAGCGAGGCGTGCTGTTCGGGCGCCCAACTGGACTGGAACGTCGAGGTGGACGACTGCGCGAGCAGCAACTGTGCTCCCTCGCGCGTCAGATGACGGCTCATGTCGGGGAATGCCGACTCGAAGCACACCAGCGGCCCGACCTTCAGGCCGCTCCCCACATCCATGATGACCGGACGCTCACCGCGCCTGCGGTCCTCGCCCGCCGCCTTGCCCACGGACGTCGCCCAGCCGAGGAGCGAACGGGCGGGGACGTACTCGCCGAACGGGACGAGCCGCATCTTGTCGTAGCGGTCGCCGGTCGGGCCCTTCGGACCCACCAGGACCGAGCTCTTGAAAATGCCCGGCTTGTCGGAGCGGCGCGCGTCCACGTTCACCAGGATGTCGGCGCCGACGTCACGGGACAGCGCGGCTATCCGCCGTGCGACGTCGGGGCGCTCCGCGAGGTCGTAGCCGACGCTGCTCTCGCCCCAGACGACCAGGTCGAGATCTCGCCCGACCAGGTCGCGGGTCAGTGCCTCCTCACGCGCGAGCCGCTTCGCCGCGCCGCCGACCCCGTTTATGACGCCGGGCTGTACGACGGCCACGCGCATCCGGCCGGCCTCCTCGGGGCGCGGGGCCCACGCCCAGGCGCAGGTGGCTGCGGCGGCCACGGCCACGAGCCCGGCGGTGGCGGGGACGGCCAGGGCGGCGGGCGGGCGTGACGTGCGCGAAGAGCGTGCGGCCAGGGCGAGGACCAGTACCGCGATGCCGGTGTTCACGACGACGATCAGGGCGCTGACCAGCCACACCCCGCCGATCGAGGCGAGGCGCAGTGCGGGCCCGACCTGCCACTGACTGGAACCGAGCAGCCCCCAGGGACCGCCGAGCCCCTCCCAGGACCTGACCAGCTCGACCATCAGCCAGGCGGAGGGCAGGACGACCAGGGCGGCAGTCGTCCGTCCGGGTGATGCGACGCCGCCCGTCAGACGCCGCACGAGCCAGCCCCACGGGGCCCACAGCAGGCCGAGCAGCGCGGCGATCAGGAGCGTGAACACATGCAGGCTCGGCAGCAGCCAGTGATGCACCGCCACCATGAACCCGAGGCCGCCGAGCCAGCCGTCAAGGGCCGCCCTGCGCCCGGTGTCCGCCGAGCGCGCGAGCAGGATCCAGGGCACCAGGGCGACGTAGGCGAACCACCACAGCGACGGGGCGGGAAAGGCGAGGGCGGGCAGTGCTCCGGCGGCGGCCGCCAGGACGGCACGCCAGCTGGGCGAGGCGAGCAGCCCCTTCCCCTTCGCCTTCGCCGAGGCGGCACCAAGCCGTGGCCGTTGCCGCCCCCGGTCGTCGCTGGGTTGATCCATGCAGCGCCTCCCTCGGCCCCGACGCCCGGTCGTTCGTACAGTGTGCGCGCCGCGGACGATCTAGGACAGTGCGCCTGCCGTGCCTTTGCTCAGCCGGGCTCGTGGTCCCTGGACCGCTCCTGTATCCGGCGCCACTTCTCCTGCACGGTCACCTGCCGCAGCCGCCAGCCCTGGTCCGTACGCAGTGCCGTGAAGGCGTAACGGCCGCCGCAGATGAAATCCGGAGCCGTCGATTCCGCACCCGCACCTGCGCCTGCTCCCGCGCCCGCACCTGCTCCCGCGCCCCCATCCGTGTCCCCGCCCGCGCCGCCTGCGCCCGACGTGAAGCGCATCGGGTTCACGTAGTCGGCCTGCACCTGTGCGACGTCGCCGATGTCCTGGTCGAGCGTCCCGAACCGCAGCCTCCTGTTGACGATCAGATGCTGGCGCATCGGGAAGAGCTCCATCGTCCCGGCGAGCCAGCCGGCCACCTCGGCGGCGCTCGCGTCGATGCCGCCCGCCGAGCTGTAGTCGGCGCGTCCGTCCGGGGTGAAGAGCTGCCGGTAGCCGTCCCAGTCCCCGTCGTCGACGGTCACTGCGTACTCGGTGATGAGGGAGTCGATGGCCAACCGGTCCATCACTGCGGCGAGTTCCACGCGCTGCGTCATCGGGTCAGTGTTGGGCACGAGGGGTGCCGAGCCAAGAGGCGTGCAGGAACGTGCCGCAACGGATGCGGGGACGCGGCGCGCGACTTGCGGTCGGAGCGGGTCGCATTGCGGCGAACTGCCGTACGATGCGGGGGAGTTGAGCCGTTGCGCGACCGTTCCCAGGAGCGGGCGCACTCCCGAGCTGGAGGCCCGGTGAAGAACGAGCAGCGCATCGCGGCATACAAACGGCAGGGCACCCGCAAGGAACTGACGGGACGGCAGAAGCGCCGCCTGGCGAAGAAGGCCCATCAGGGCAAGGCCTGAGCCGGCACCGCGGGGATCCAACGGCGGCCCCTAGGCCGCCCGCACGACCTCTTCGCGCACGGCGGCGGCCCACTCCGTCACCAGTTTTTCGTACTCGCGGCGCTGTTCGGCCGAGAGACGGCCGCCCGTGCGCATCCACAGGCCGCGGATCCGCTCGTTCAGTTCCGCGGCAGAGCGCGCGGAACCAGGGGGCTGAGGGTTTAAGGGCATGCGGCCAAGCCTAGGGGATGGCTACGACAATCGGAACTGTCAGCTACCGGATGGATCCCCAAGGTGAGCAGTCGCACAGCGCGGGCCGCCGCTCGCGCCGTGTCACCCGGTCGGCCCATCATCACGCCGTACCGGGCCGGGGCTCCTGATATCCAGGGTGAAGGGACGCGCCGGAAGCCGCGCGCCGTGGGGGATTCGTCGCCCTGACGCCGTACCGGCGCCCGGGGCCCATCGAGTGGAGGACCACTCATGTCCCAGCAGTACATAAGTCTCTCCGTGGACTTCACCCAAGGCCTCAACGACGCCTGGTCGAAGGTCGCTACGTTCGTGCCGAAACTCATCGGCTTCCTGGTCGTCCTGGCCATCGGCTGGTTCGTGTCGAAGATGATCGCCAAGCTCCTCGACCGGGTCCTGCGCAAGGTCGGCTCCGAGAAGCTCGCCGAGCGGGCGGGCGCCTCCCGGATGCTGGCGAACTCCAAGTACGACATGACGGGGATCGTCTGCAAGGTCGTGTACTACGCCCTGCTCCTGATCACCCTGCAACTCGGCTTCGGCGTGTTCGGCAGCAACCCGGTCTCCAGCATGCTCAACAGCATCGTGGGCTGGATCCCGCGCGGCATCGTCGCCATCGTCCTGATGGTCGTCGCCATGGCGGTGGCCAACGTCGTACGCGACATCGTCACCAGCGCCCTGTCCTCGATGTCGTACGGCAAGACCATCGGCACGATCGCCTGGACCTTCATCGTCGCGCTCGGCGTGATCGCGGCGCTCGGCCAGGCGGGCATCGCCACGACGGTCACCCAGCCCGTCCTGTACGCGGCCCTCGCGGCCGGTGCGGGCATCCTCATCGTCGGCGTGGGCGGCGGTCTCATCGGCCCGATGCGCCAGCGCTGGGAGCGCTGGCTGGACACGGCCGAGCAGGAGACGGCCAAGGCCCGCGGCAGCGTCAGCGCCTACCAGGCGGGTCGCACCGATGCGATGACCAACCAGCCCGTGCAGGAGCGCACGCGCGGCGGCATGGGCGGCACGGGCAGCCACATGCGCGACGACGACACGGACAACGGCATGCGCGGCGGCGGCATGCGCGACGACATGTGATCGTCGCTGCGCGTCTCAGGTGCCGGAGGACTCCGGCACCAGGTCGTGCCGCCTCACCAGCCAGGAGATGGCGGTGAGGCGGCACACCGCGTAATCGTGGCCGACCGGCTCCCGCCACCCGTTCTCGGCCAGACCGTCGAGGAACCCCAGGGCGTAGTCCGCGAGGAGCTCGGGGTCCGGAGCCGGCGGCACGAGCCCGGCGCCGCACATCTCAAGACGCTCCCGCACTTCGGCGACGTGCTGGTCCACGGCAGCCGTGAATCCCGGTTCGAAGGCGAACTCGGCGAAACGCGGCGCGTACGAGGCGCTGATGCGGGCGAGGGGCGACATCCCCTCACCGTAGGCCGGGCCAAACCCCCTGAAGAGGGCCTTTCGGCATGCCTTTGGTCACAAGGGACGCCCGCGGCCGGGCCTCAGCCCGCCGACTCCCCCGCGTGCGGGCTGAGCGCACCCGCTCCGACCAGCGCGAACAGGACGATGCCGAGCAGGATGCGGTAGTACACGAACGGCATGAAGCTCTTGGTCGTGATGAACTTCATGAACCACGCGATGACCGCGTATCCGACGATGAAGGCGATGATCGTCGCAAAGATCGTCGGGCCCCAGGACACATGCCCCTCGCCCGCGTCCTTCAGCTCGAAGACGCCGGACGCGAGGACGGCCGGGATCGCGAGCAGGAACGAATAGCGGGCCGCCGCCTCGCGGGTGTAGCCCATGAGCAGGCCGCCGCTGATCGTGGCGCCGGAGCGCGAGACACCGGGGATCAGGGCCATCGCCTGGCAGAAGCCGAAGATCAGACCGTCCCGGACGCCCAGTTCCTTCAGGCTCTTGCGTTCCCTGATGGCGCGGTGCTTGCCGCCCGTCTCGTCGCGGGCCGCGAGGCGGTCGGCGATGCCGAGGACGATGCCCATCACGATCAGTGTCGTCGCGATGAGCCGCAGATCGCGGAACGGGCCCTCGATCTGGTCCTTGAAGGTGACGCCGAGCACGCCGATCGGGATCGAGCCGACGATGACGAGCCAGCCCATCTGGGCGTCGTGGTCCGAGCGCGGCACCTTGCCGAAGAGGGAGCCGAACCAGGCGGAGATGATCCGCGCGATGTCCTTGCGGAAGTAGATCAGCACGGCGGCCTCGGTGCCGATCTGGGTGATCGCGGTGAACGCGGCCCCCGGATCGTGCCAGCCCGCGAATGCCGCGGTCAGCCGCAGATGCGCGCTGGACGAGATCGGGAGGAACTCGGTCAGTCCCTGGACGAGCCCGAGGATGAAGGATTCAAGCCAAGACATGGAAACTGCGCCGTCCAAGTACGGATCATGGGCTGCGGGTGCGGTCATGTGCCGGGGATGCGGAAGGTATGCGCGAGGGGTGATCACTCCCCTGCCGTGGGGCAGCGTAGCGCCACAAAGTTACGAGATCGCCCGAGGGCCGCCGCCCGCGAGCGGCGGACCGTCAGCGGCCCCGCATGTGGTGGCGCTTGCACCACGCCACCACCGCGCCCGCGAGACCCGTCACCGCGATGAAGCCCATGGCGACGAGGAAAGCGGGGGACGTCGGCGTCGAGGCGCGGGCGCCCGCGATGACGTACGCGGCGGTGTTCGGTATCGACCCGAGGCCGGTGGCGAGCAGGAACGGCAGCCACCCCATCCGGGACACCGCGGCGCAGTAGTTGGCGGCCGCGAACGGCACCCCGGGAAACAGCCGCGCCGCCAGCATCGACCGGAAGCCGTGCCTGCTCAGTTGCCCGTCGGCCGCCTTGAGCCAGCGGCCGCGCAGCAGCGGACGCAGCGCGTCCTGTCCCAGCATCCGGCCGAGCCCGAAGGCTATTCCGGCGCCGAGGACCGTGCCCGCGAGCGCCGCGGCGAGCCCCGCCTGCGACCCGAACAGGGCGCCCGCCGCCAGGTTGAGCAGCGGGCGCGGCACGAACGCCGTGGTGCACAGGCCGTAGGCGACGGCGAACACCGTCACGGCCGCGGCGCCGCCGAGTTGGCGAAGCCCTCCGTCGGACAGCAGCCGCTGCGGCTCGAAGAGCAGCACGCACGTTCCGGCGGCCGCGAGCAGCACGAGCAGCAGAGACAGCCGCGACCACGGCGAGAGAAGCGCCCTGGTGCAGCGCACGGCGAAGCCCTGCGGACGGGCGGCGGCGGTGTCGAGCATCCGGGGAGACTAACCGACAAATGTGTGTGATCGCCGTATGGTGCGTCTCATGAGCGTCACAGTCCCGCGCAGCGACTTGGCGGACATCGTCGTGGAACGGCTCACGACGATCTACCCGAAAGCGGCCGATCCGCAGCGGGCCGCGCAGGCCAGGGCGTACATGAAGGACATCGCTCCCTTCCTCGGCCTGCCCTCGCCGCTGCGCCGCCAGTTGTCCCGCGAAGTCCTCGCCGGCACCCCGCGCCCGGACGAGGCCGACTGCACGGCGATCGCACTGCGCTGCTGGCAGCTGCCGGAACGCGAGTACGCCTACTTCGCCGTCGACTATCTGCGCCGGTATGTGAAGCACTGCTCCTCGGGCTTCCTGCCGGTCGCCCGTCACCTCGTCACGACGGTCCCGTGGTGGGACACGGTCGACGCGCTCGCCTCGCACGTCGTGGGCGGCCTGGTCGCCGCGGATCCGAAGCTCCGGGCCGACATGGACGCCTGGATCGGCGACGAGGACTTGTGGGTGGCGCGCACCGCACTCCTGCATCAGCTGCGGTACAAGGACGCCACCGACACCGAGCGCCTCTTCGCCTACTGCCTGCGCCAGTCGGGCCACCCCGACTTCTTCATCCGCAAGGCCATCGGCTGGTGCCTGCGCGAGTACGCCAAGACCGATCCGGAGGCCGTGCGCGGCTTCGTCGAGCGGGAGCGCGGACGCCTTTCGCCCCTCTCGGTACGCGAGGCCCTGAAGAACCTCTGAGCACACCGGACTTCACCGGCCACTGCCGTCCGGCACCCGGCGAAAATCATTCGACGTACCCCCGCCCGTCGGCAATGATCTGCCACATGTTCCGGTACGCCTTCCACGCAGCAACGCCCGCGGTCGCGGGCGCTGCGAAGGCTGCCGTCTTCCTCTGCGCCGCATTCCCCGTCGACGGCGCCCGACGCTGACCCTCCCCGGACACTCCGGCGGACCCCCTAGGGGGAGGGTCGGTTCGGCCCCGGGGTCCCCGTCCCGAGCGCGCACGCGATGACGTGCGCCGGGACTTCAGCTTCGAGTTCCAAAGAAGGAACCGCCATGTCCAAGACGGCATACATCCGTACCAAGCCGCACCTCAACATCGGCACGATGGGCCACGTCGACCACGGCAAGACCACCCTGACCGCCGCCATCACCAAGGTCCTCAGCGAGCGCGGCAGCGGCACGTTCGTGCCCTTCGACCGCATTGACCGCGCGCCCGAGGAGGCCCAGCGCGGCATCACCATCAACATCGCGCACGTCGAGTACGAGACCGACACCCGCCACTACGCGCACGTGGACATGCCGGGCCACGCCGACTACGTCAAGAACATGGTCACCGGTGCCGCGCAGCTCGACGGGGCGATCCTCGTCGTCTCCGCGCTGGAGGGGATCATGCCGCAGACCGCCGAGCACGTCCTGCTCGCCCGGCAGGTGGGCGTCGACCACATCGTCGTCGCGCTCAACAAGGCGGACGCGGGTGACGAGGAGCTCACCGACCTCGTCGAGTTGGAGGTGCGCGAGCTGCTCTCCGTGCACGGGTACGGCGGTGACTCCGTCCCCGTCGTACGGGTGTCGGGGCTCAAGGCCCTTGAGGGCGACCCGCGGTGGGCCGCCGCCATCGAGGCGCTGCTCGACGCCGTGGACACATATGTGCCCATGCCCGAGCGGTATGTCGACGCGCCCTTTCTGCTTCCGGTGGAGAACGTGCTCACCATCACCGGGCGCGGAACCGTCGTCACCGGGGCCGTCGAGCGCGGCACGGTGCGGGTCGGGGACCGCGTGGAGGTGCTCGGGGCGGACACGGACACCGTCGTCACCGGGCTCGAGACCTTCGGCAAGCCCATGGAGTCCGCGCAGGCGGGCGACAACGTGGCGCTGCTCCTGCGCGGGGTGCCACGCGACGCCGTACGACGCGGGCATGTCGTCGCGGAGCCGGGGAGCGTCAGTCCGAGCCGCCGCTTCACCGCGCAGGTGTACGTCCTTTCGACCAAGGAGGGCGGCCGGTCCACGCCGATCGCGACCGGCTACCGGCCGCAGTTCTACCTCCGTACCGCGGACGTCGTCGGCGACGTCGACCTCGGCGACGCCGCCGTGGCCCGGCCCGGCGACACCGTCACCATGACGGTCGAGCTCGGCCGCGACATGCCCCTGGAGACGGGCCTCGGCTTCGCGATCCGCGAGGGCGGGCGCACCGTCGGCGCGGGCACGGTGACCGAGGTCGGCTGACGCCCGATGCCCGCCTCCCTCGCGGGATCCACCCCTGAGGGAGGCGGGCACAATGGAGCGGTGACTGAGGAAGAACGCGCGGACGAGGCCATGGCGGTCATCAAGGACGTGGATCACGGCACCGCCAAGCTGATGCCGGACGTGGACCGGCCCCGCGCCTGGCTGCTCACGGTCGACGGGGCGCCGCAGTCGTACGTCGATCTGGACGCGCCCACGCACCTGGAGTTCGAGTACGCGCAGCGGCTCGCCCACGTCATCGACACCACCGACGACCCCGACCGACCGCTGGACGTGACCCACCTCGGCGGCGGCGCGCTCACCCTGCCCCGCTATGTCGCCGCGACCCGCCCCGGCTCCCGGCAGGACGTGGTGGAGGCGGACCGCGGGCTCCTCGAACTGGTCACCGAGCGGCTGCCGCTGCCCGCGGATTCCGGGATCACCGTGCACGGCGCGGACGCCCGGCAGTGGCTCGAAGCGGCGGCACCCGACAGCACCGATGTCCTGGTCGCCGATGTGTTCGGCGGCTCGCGGGTGCCCGCCCATCTGACGTCGGTGGCCTACGCGCGCGCCGCGGACCGGGTCCTGCGCGCGGGCGGCGTCTACGCGGCGAACCTCGCGGACGGGGCGCCGTTCGGCTTCCTGCGCTCCCAGCTCGCCACCTTCGCCGAGGTGTTCGGGCAGGTCGCGCTGATAGCCGAACCGACCGTGCTGCGCGGGCGGCGCTTCGGCAACGCGGTGCTCGTCGCCTCGCACGAGGAGATCGAGGTCGATGCGCTCGCCCGGCGGGCGGCGGGCGACGTCTTCCCGGCGCGCGTCGAGCACGGGGCGGCGCTGCGGCTGTTCATCGGCGACGCGAAGCCGGTGCGGGACGAGGACGCGGTCGCCTCACCCGAGCCGCCCGACGGGGCCTTCGGCATCGGCTGAGGCCGCAGGCACGACCGAGGGCCCGACCGGGGGAGTGCCCGCCCCGGCGACGTCCTTGGCGACTTCCTTCGACGCCGGGCGCCGCGTCAGATTGCGCACGTCGGGGACGAGCAGCACGAGCGCCGTCACCACGACCACCAGCGCCGCGCAGCCCCACAGCGAGGCCGAACGCCCGAAGGCGAGCTCCGCGGGGCCCGCGAGTGCCGTGGCGAGCGGGACCATCGCGATCGAGCCGAACCAGTCGTACGCGGCGACCCGCGACAGCTTCTCCTCGGGGATCTCCTGGTGCATCGTGGTCATCCACGAGACGCCGAACACCTCGATCGCGACGCCGCTGACGAACATCACCGCCGCCAGACCCCACACCGGCAACGGCACCGCGAGCGCCGCCGAGGGCGCGGCGAGCGGGAAGACGCACAAGGTGCCCGCGAGCAGCAGGCGCCGCGGCTTCCACCGCATCATCAGGACCGCGCCGCCGACCGTGCCCGCGCCGAACGCGCCGAGCGCCAGGCCCCAGGGCCCCGCACCCCCCAGCTCGTCCCGCGCGACCAGCGGCCCGAAGACGGCCTCGGCCGCACCGACGACCGCGACCACCACCGAGAACTGCGCGACGATCGCCCACAGCCACGGCCGGCCGATGAACTCCCGCCAGCCGTCCCGCAGATCGGAGACCAGCCCGCCGCCGGGCTTTCGTACCGGTATGTGGCTTACGTCCAGGAACGACCGCAAGGCTCCGGCGACCGCGAACGCCGCCGCGTCCACGGCGAGCACCCAGCCGGGTCCCATCGCGGCGACCAGCAGACCGCCGAGCGCCGCGCCGCCGAGCCCGGCGCCCTGCATCGCCATGCGGTACAGCGCGAAGGCGCGCCCCGCCTGTTCACCGCTGACGGTCGAAAGGAGCATGCCTTCGGCGGCCGGGCCGAAGAACGCCTGGCCGGTGCCGCCGAGCGCGGTGAGCAGCATCATCGACCACAGCGGGGGCGTGCCGGAGATGACGAGCACCGCGAAGACGGCCTGCGAGGCGCAGTTGAGCGCGTTGGCCGCGACCATCACGTGGTGGCGCGGAAGGCGGTCGGCGACGGCGCCGCCGATCAGCAGGAACAGCACGAGCGGCAGCGTGCGCGCCGCGGCCACCAGACCCACGTCCCCGCCGTCGCCGCCGGAGTCGAGCACGGCGAACGCCGCCGCGATCAGGGCGCCGGCGCTGCCCAGATTGGTCACGACCGCGGCGGCGGTCAGCAGGCTGTAGTTGCGTCCGGCCCAGGAGGGAGGGCGCACGGCGGCGGGAGTGGTCACCAGGGGACTATCGCCGCCGCGACACCGACTTGCCAAACCGATTCTGCGTGGGGCAGGGGCCGGTTCCGCCGGGGACGGCCCCGCCCCGGCGGCTCAGGAATCCTCGGGGTCGCCGTGCAGCCGTACCGTGCTGAGGATCTTCATGACGGTGGCCTCCGGGATCTCGTCCTTGACGCCCTTGGCGCCGTAGAGACTCCAGGCCACGTACTCGCCGTCGGAGTTCTTGAAGCCGAACGTCGTGGCCTTGCCGTCCGAGTCGCACTTGTCCTGCTTGACGACACCGGAGGTCGTGGAGGTCGCGACGCTGCCCTTGACGCCCGACG
The DNA here is from genome assembly GCF_050270335.1 of Streptomyces sp. NPDC059900. Lineage (NCBI taxonomy): Bacteria > Bacillati > Actinomycetota > Actinomycetes > Kitasatosporales > Streptomycetaceae > Streptomyces > Streptomyces sp. NPDC059900. The sequence goes on along the minus strand of NZ_JBNNJZ010000044.1, from coordinate 18,760 downwards.
CGGTGGTGTACGACTCCACCTTGCCGATCTTGATCCTCTTCTTGTCGGCCTTCTTCTGGCCCGTGTATCCGCCGAAGACCCACCACGCGGAGTCGTTGCGCGCGACGTCCTTGGTGTTCTTGGCGCCGTTCTGGCCCTTGGTGCCGACCGCGCCGAGAGCGACGTCGTCCTTCGTGCCGTCCTTGTCGTCGTCCGACGAGCACCACTTGGACTTGTAGTAGGCGGGCGCGGACATGCCGATGAGCGCGCTGCCGTCACCCTTCTCGTCGTCCTCGAAGCCGATGAAGGTGTCGGCGGTCTGCACCTCCCAGTCGGCCGGGACGTCGAAGGCGGTGCCCCACTTGGGGTTCACGACGACCTGCCAGCCCTTGACCGTCGCCTTGGGCCCCTTGCCCGTACCGCGCTCGCTGCCGCCGTCGTCGGACTCGGCGGGGCTCGGCTTCTGGGAGGTGGTCTTGGCCGGGGACTTCCCCGGCTTGTCGTTCGCCTCGTCGTCCTTGTCGCCGCCGAGCACCAGGAACCCCGTGACACCGGCGGCCACCAGGACGGCGAGCGCCGCGATGATCGCGGTGATCTTCGTCTTGTTTCCGTCCCCGCCCTGACCGCCCTGCTGGGGCGGCATCGGCGGCGGAGTCGGCGCGGCCCACTGCGGCTGCTCCGGCTGCGAGTAGGCACCCGGCTGAGGCTGCTGCTGGTAACCCGGCTGCTGGTACGGGTTCGGCTGCTGGTACCCCGGCTGCTGGTACGGATTGGGATTCTGGTCCTGCGGGTTCTGCTCGCCCCCGGGCGGCTGCTGTCCTGGCCACATGGCGCGAACGATACGGGGTCAGTACACCGGGTCAGCGCGGCAACCCCTGGTCGCGGGGCCAGCGGTGGGGCGGTTGCTCAGGATTCGGAACCGTTGTCGTATTCGCGCACCGTGCTGAGCATCTTCTTGACCGTCGCGTCCGGAACTTCGCCGTCCACTCCCTTGGCCCCGAAGAACGACCACGACACGAACTTGCCCTCGGAGTCCTTGAATCCGAAGGTGGTCGCCTTGCCGTCCGTCCGGCACTTGTCCGTCTTCTCGACGCCGGAGGACGAGGATGTGGCCACGCTTCCCCGGATGCCGGACTCGGTGGTGTAGGACTCCACGGGGCTGGTCGTGATGTTCTTCCGGTCTGGCTGGGTGTACTGGCCGTACACCCACGTCGAAGAGTTCTCCCTGGCGATCTCCTGGGTGCTCCTCGCGTCGCGGTTGCCCTTGCTGCCGGCCTCGGCGAGCGGCGTGTGGTCCTTGACTCCGTCCCGGTCCGGATCGCTCGTGCACCACTGCTTCTTGAACACGGCGGGTGCCACCATCCCGATCAGGATGCTGTCCTCGTCGTCGGCCTCCCCGACGGCGTCCACCCAGTCGCGCGACTTGAGTTCCCACTGAGGAGGCGCGTCGAAGGCGATGCCGCGCTTCGCGTTCACGACCGTCTTCCAGCCCGCGATCGTCGGCTTCGGCCCGCCGCCGACACCGCGTTCGGTGCCCCCGGACTCGGCCGGGCTCGCGGACTCGGACGCGGAAGACCGCGCGGGGCCCGGCTTCGCCTCGTCGTCCTTGCCGCCGCCGAGGACCAGGAAGCCCGTGACACCGGCGGCGACCACGACCGCGGCCGCGGTGACGACGGCGATCACTCCGATCCTGTTGCCGCCGCCACTGCCCTGCGGATCCGGGGGCGCGCCGCCCGGCACGGTCGGGGCGTTCCACGGCGCGGGCTGCTGGTATCCCGGCTGGTGGTACGGATTCGGCTGCTGGTCGGGCCCGCCCCCGGGCTGCTGCTCTCCTGGCCACATGGGCAGCAACCATAGGCGACCTCGATCCAGGTCCCATCTGGCGGAGGCTCCTGGCCAAAAAACGCTACCCGTGGGTAACATCGCGCCATGAGCGCTGACCAGATGTCGATCGGCGAGATGCTCGCCGCCACCGTGCCGATGGCCCGGACCCTGAAACTCGAGTTCCGCGAGACCACGCCCGAGAAGGCCGTGGTCGCCCTGCCCGACCAGGCCGAGTACCACAACCACGTCGGCGGGCCGCACGCCGGAGCCATGTTCACGCTGGGGGAGTCGGCGAGCGGCGCGATCGTGCTCGCCGCGTTCGGCGACCAGCTCTCGCGGGCCGTGCCGCTGGCCGTCAGCGCCGACATCGCGTACAAGAAGCTCGCCATGGGCCAGGTGACGGCCACCGCGACCCTCGGCCGCCCGGCCGCCGAGGTCGTCGCCGAGCTGGACGCGGGGCAGCGGCCCGAGTTCCCGGTGGCGATCGCGATCCAGCGCGAGGACGGCGCCGTGACCGGCGAGATGACCGTCGTCTGGACGCTGCGCCCCAATAACTGAGTCGCGTGCGGGCGTTCGCTTCCGTACGTTCAATGAACACAGCGGCGTCACGTCGGCCGGGCCACGGGGGTCCCGACCGGCGGGGCGCCGTTTCTGCCGGATTTCCCCGGTTCTCTTCGTGACTGCATTCCCGCCGTTTCCCGCCGTTTCTCGCGGGCTTCCGTTCACTTCATTGACACGAGTCAGTGACCGGCATAGTTTTCCCGCCGCCAGGGGTCGACGTCATCCACGGGAGTCGCCGTATGAGTCGCAGGAGAACCACGGGAAGCAGGAGAACCACGGGAAGAACGGGGCGCACCGCGTCCGCCTTCGTCGTCATGGCCGCCGCCGCGGCCCTGCTCGCCCCGCACCCCGCGCAGGCAGCGCAGGCCACGCAGGCCGCCCCCGGCAAGGGCACGCTCGTCCGTACGGACGCGGGCTGGGTGCGCGGGGAATCCACCGACGAGGGGCGGCAGTTCCTCGGCATCCCCTATGCCCGGCAGCCCGTCGGCGACCTCCGCTGGAAGGAGCCCCGGCCCGCCGAGCCGTGGCGGGGCGTGCGGGGTGCGACCTCCTTCGGCAACCGCTGTGTGCAGAGAGCCAGTTGGGATCCGGGCTATGAGAACCCCAGCCACACGGAGGACTGCCTCGACCTCAACGTCTACACCCCTGACGGGCAGCGGGGGCAGCGCCCCGTCCTGGTCTGGCTGCACGGCGGCGGGCTCACCGCGGGAGCCGGCGAGGACATCGTGCCCGACACCTTCGCCCGGCGCACCGGCACGGTGGTCGTGACCGTCAACTACCGCCTGGGAGCCATGGGCTTCCTCGCCGGGGCCGGGCTCGACGGTGAGGCGTCCGACGGTGTCTCGGGCAACTACGGCCTGCTCGACCAGCAGGCCGCCCTGCGCTGGGTGCGCGCCAATATCGGCGCGTTCGGCGGCGACCGGCAGCGCGTGACCATCGCGGGCGAGTCCGCGGGCGGCCGATCCGTCTGTACGCAGCTGGCCTCGCCCGCCGCCAAGGGCCTCTACCGCGCGGGCATCGTGCAGAGCGGCGCCTACGGCGACTGCGCCGCCCGCGAGCAGAAGGACGCGCTCGCCCAAGGCGCGGCCTTCGCCAAGAAGGCGGGCTGCCCCGACCCGGCCACCGCCGTCGCCTGTCTGCGGAAGAAGCCCGCCGAGGAGATCCTCGCGGCGCAGGCCGGGTTCGACTGGGGCCCGGTGGCGGGCGGCGACTTCCTGCCGGTCCAGCCGCAGGAGGCCTACCGGAACGGGAGCGCCTCGCGCGTACCGGTCCTCAACGGCGCGAACAGCGACGAAGGGCGGCTCTTCGCCTACGGACAGTTCGACGGACAGGGCAAGCCGCTCACCGAGGAGCAGTACCCGGCCGCGCTCAGCCGGGCATACGGCGCCGAGCTCGGCGCCAAGGTCCTGAAGCGCTACCCGGTCTCCGGGCACGCCACGCCCACGCACGCCTACGCGGCGGCCCAGGGCGACCAGCTGTTCGCCTGCACGGCGTTGCGCATGGACAGGTCACTCGCAGGCCGCGGCCCCGTCTACGCCTACGAGTTCGCCGACCGCACCTCGCCGCCCTTCGCCTCGATCCGCGAGGCGGGCAGGACGTTCGACTTCGGGGCGACCCACGTCAACGAAGTGCAGTACCTCTTCAAGCACTTCGGGCTCCCGACGCCGCTCAACGCCGAACAGAAGGCCCTGTCGCGGCAGATGGTCCAGTACTGGGGCTCCTTCATCCACGGCGGTGCGCCGCGCGCCGACGGCCAGCCCACCGCGCCCGACCAGCGGCGACAGCCCGGCCGCGTCCTCTCGCTGCGCACCGCGTCCGCGGGCGGGAACGAGCTGAGCACCACCGTGGCCCGTGAGCACCGGTGCGACCTGTGGGACCGCGAGGACTCCGCCCCGGCCGACGCCGGGTGAGCGGGTAGGCTGCCCGGCGTGCGCGCTCCGGGGGGATCGCGCACGCCGGGTACACGCACATCAGCACAGGAGGAACCGGCGTTGCACGTCCAGGAATGGCTGGAGACCGTACCGGCCGTCAGTATCTACGCGCTGGTGGGCGTGGTCATCGGTCTGGAGAGCCTGGGCATCCCGCTGCCGGGTGAGATCGTCCTCGTCTCCGCCGCGCTGCTCTCCTCGCAGCACGGCGAGCTCAACCCCGTCATCCTGGGGATCTGCGCCACCGCGGGCGCCATCATCGGCGACTCCATCGGGTACGCGATCGGACGCAAGGGCGGCCGGCCGCTCCTGGCCTGGCTGGAACGGAAGTTCCCCAAGCACTTCAGCGCCGCGAACGTCGGCAGTGCCGAGCAGTCGTTCCAGAAGTGGGGCATGTGGGCGGTCTTCTTCGGCCGCTTCGTCGCCCTGCTGCGGATCTTCGCGGGCCCGCTCGCGGGCGTCCTGCGCATGCCGTACTGGAAGTTCCTCGTCGCCAATGTCCTGGGCGGCATCGTCTGGGCGGGCGGCACGACGGCCGTCATCTACTACATCGGTGTCGTCGCCGAGGACTGGCTCAAGCGGTTCTCGTACTTCGGTCTGGCCATCGCCGTCCTGATCGGTGTCGGCTCGATGCTGCTCGTCAAGCGCCGCGCCAAGAAGGCGGCGGCCGCCCGCGAAGCGCAGAAGGGCGCGGAGCCGGCGGCCGAGCCGGTACCCGTTCCGGCCGCCGACTGACCTCACTGCGCGTGGGCGTCCCGGTGGGCCTTGGCCAGCTCGACGTACATCGTGCCGTTGAGCGTGACGCCCGCGCGCTCCTCGTCGGTGAGCGGCCTGCGGACCTTGGCCGGTACGCCCGCGACGAGCGATCCGGGCGGCACGATCATGCCCTGCGGTACCAGCGCCTGCGCCGCGACCAGCGAACCGGCGCCGATCACCGCGCCGTTGAGGACCGTGGCACCCATGCCGATCAGGCAGTCGTCCTCGACGGTGCAGCCGTGCAGGACGGCGTTGTGGCCCACCGAGACCCGCTCGCCGATCTTCATGGGGAAGCCGAGGTCGACGTGGAGGCTGCAGTTGTCCTGGATGTTGCTGTCGGCGCCGACGACGATCGGCCCGCCGTCGGCGCGAAGGACCGCCCCGTACCAGGTGCTCGCACCGGCGTGCAGCGTCACCTCGCCGATGATGACCGAGGTGGGCGCGGTGAAGGCGTCCTGATCGATCTTCGGGTTCTTGCCGCCGAACCCGGTGACGAGTGCCTCGTGGCCCATCGGATTTCTCCATTCGTACGTGTCTCGCGCCTGGCGGAACCGTACGGGACGCGGGCGGACGTGCGGCCCTGTGGGGTGAAGATCACAGGGGTCCGGGCTCACCGGTCCGCGCGGGGCTGAGTAACGTGAGCCCGTGCCGAAGAACAGGAACACGTTCTCATCCGTGGTCGCCGCCTTCGGGCGCCGCGCGACCCAGCGTGCCGTCCACGCGAGCTGGGCGTGGGTGCAGCGGACGGGCGCCGTCACCGCGCAGCGGCCGGGCCGCCTGCGGTTCGGCGCGCTCGGCGAGGGCACGAAGCTGGCCTTCCCGCAGGGGACCGTCTTCGGTGAGCCGTGGATCCGCATCGGCGACCACTGCATCATCGGCGAGCAGGTCACTCTCACCGCCGGGATGATGCCCGACCTCGACCTCGGTCCCGACCCGATCCTGCGCATCGGCAACGGCGTCGTGCTCGGCCGCGGCAGCCATGTCATCGCCGACACGACGGTGACGATCGGCGACGACTGCTACTTCGGGCCCACGGTCTACGTGACGTCCACGAACCACTCGTACGACGATCCGCATGTGCCCATCGGCAAGCAGTGGCCGCGGATGGAACCCGTCGAGATCGGTCCCGGCTGCTGGATCGGCACGAACGCGGTGATCCTGCCGGGGGCGCGGCTGGGGCGGAACGTCGTGGTGGCCGCGGGGGCGGTCGTGCGTGGTGACGTTCCCGACCATGCGGTGGTGGCCGGGGCGCCGGCCCGTGTCGTGCGGACGTGGGATGCGGAGGCGGGGTGGCAGCCGCCGTTGCGGACGCCTGCGCCTGTGCCCATTCCTGACGGGGTCACGCCGGAACAGCTTCTTGCTCTGGGTGAGTTGGAGGGGTAGTTCGCTGTTTTCTCCGGCTGCGGGTGCGTGGGGGCCGGTCGCGCAGTTCCCCGCGCCCCTGGAGGGGCACGTCTCAGCTGGCCAGCAATACCGTGCCCACCAGAGCCAGGCCCGCTCCCGCCGCCTGCACTCCCCGCAGGCGTTCCTTGAGTACCGCCCGTGCCGCCAGTGCCGTGATCACCGGGTAGGTCGAGGAGAGGACCGCGGCCAGCGTGATCGGGCCGTTCTGGGCCGCCAGCGAGTACGTGCCGTTGGCCGCGACATCGGCCAGGCCCACGAAGGCGAGCGCCGGGAGCGCTGCCCACAGCAGGCCGACGCCCGTGCCCTCGGGGAGTGCGAGGCCGCCTCGTTTCACCGAGACGAGCAGGGCGGTGCCGCCCGCGGCCACGTTCGTCACGCGCTGCACGAACAGGGCGAGGAACAGGCCGGTGAGGTTGCTCGACGCCTCGGAGATCAGGGCGAGGACCGCGCCGAAGCCGAAGGCCGCGAGCAGGGTCAGCAGGATCGCCTGCCGCTGCACGGGGGCGCCGCGCAGTTCGGGGCCGCCCGCGAGCACGATGCCCACGATGGCGACGGTGAGCCCGGCGAACTGCGGGACGCCGGGGCGCTCGCCCAGGAAGAGGCCGACGGCCACCGGTACGACGACGCCCACGGAGGCGAGCGGTGAGACCACGCTCATCGGGCCGATGGCCAGGGCCTTGTAGAAGGCGAGCATCGCCACCGGGCCGAGCAGCCCCGCGGCCACCGCGAACCACAGCTGCGGCCCCCACTCCGTCCAGCCGCCCGTGGCGACCACGATCACGCCGAGGACGACCACGGCGATGGTCTGCGAGGCGACGACCACGGTGAGGGCGGGGATGCGTCGGGTCAGCAGTCCGCCGCCGAAGTCGGCCAAGCCGTACATCAGGCTGGTGGCCAGGGCGAACAGTGCTGTCATCGGATTCCTCGCAGTACAGTGTTTTGAACCTTTAGGTGCACCACACCGTAGTTCAGTATCTTTGACCTTGTCATCCAAAATAATGGACGGAATGTGTCGGACCTCGATCAGCTCACCCAGTCGCTCGCCCGCAACCTCAAGCGCTGGCGCTCGGAACGGGGCTTCACGCTCGACGCGCTCGCGGCCCGTGCGGGCGTAAGTCGCGGCATGATCATCCAGATCGAACAGGCAAGGACCAACCCCAGCGTCGGGATCACGGTGAAGCTCGCCGACGCCCTGGGCGTCAGCATCACCACGCTCCTCGACTACGAACAGGGCTCGCACGTACGCCTGGTGCCGCCGGAGCAGGCGGTGCGCATGTGGTCCACGGAGGCGGGCAGCAGTACGACGCTCCTGGTCGGGACCGAGGCGCGCGGCCCCTTCGAACTGTGGGCGTGGAAGCTGATGCCCGGTGACGGCAGCGACTCCGACGCGCACCCGCCGGGGACGATGGAGCTGCTGCACGTCGCGGCGGGCGAACTGACGCTCCTCGTGGACGGTGTCGAGCACCAGGTGCCCGCCGGGTCGGCGGCCTCGTTCGAGGCGAACGTGCCGCACGGCTATCACAACAAGGGCGCCGAGCCGGTCGAGATGACCATGTCGGTGTCCGTACCTCCGGCGCACGCCTCGTCGTACTGAGGGCTGAGGGCTGAGGGCTGAGGGCTGAGGGCTGCGGGTTCAGGTCCGCGCTCCGTGTCCCGCCGCGTTTGTTAGCGTGCGGCCATGCGTGCACCCATGGGAAATTTCGACGTCGTCCGCGCCGCGCCCGAGGCCCTCGACCTCCTGGTGGCGCCCGTCGCCGACGCCGTGCGGGGCTGGAGCGGGAGCGTCCCCGCCGAGCAGGTCATCCACGTGGACACCGACCCGCAGTGGGCCGACACCGCCACCTTCGTGGAGCACTACGGCCGGGACATCACGGAGCAGTCCGCGAACTGCGTGGTCGTCGCGGGCAAGCGCGGCGGTGAGACCTCGTTCGCCGGGTGCCTGGTCCTGTCCACGACCCGCGTCGACGTGAACGGCGTCGTGCGCCGCCAACTCGGCGCGCGCAAGGCCTCGTTCGCGCCGATGGACACCGCGACCGGCGAGACCGGCATGGAGTACGGCGGCATCACCCCGATCGGCCTGCCCGCCGACTGGCCGCTGCTCGTGGACGCCGCCGTCGTCGACCTGCCCCACGTCCTGATCGGCAGCGGAAGCCGCCGCGGCAAGCTCATCGTGCCGGGCAAGGCGTTCGCCGAGCTCCCGAACGCGGTGGTGCTCGAAGGGCTCGGCGTCGCCTGACACGGGCGGGGCTTCTCCGGGGCGGGCGTCAGGCCCTCCGGCTCACCCGCAAATACCCTCCTCGCGCAGGCGGTTGATGTCGTCGGGGTCCCGCCCCAGCTCCCGCAGGATCCGCTCGGTGTGCTCGCCCGCGGCGGGCACGGCATCCATGCGCGGCTCCACGCCGCTCAGATTCGCGGGCGGCAGCAGTGCCTGGACGGGGGACGGGCTGCCCGGAATCGCGACCTCCCGCCAGCGTTCCCGCTCGGTGAGCGCGGGGTGGCCGAGGAACTCTTCCACCGAATTGACGCCCGCGTTGGCGATGTTGGCCTTGTCGAGCAGTTCCATCGCCTCCTCGCTGCCGAGTTCGGCGAACCGCGCGGAGATGATCGCGTCGAGCTCGTCGCGGTGCGCGACCCGGTCCGATCCGGTGGTGAACCGCGGGTCGTTTGTCAGCTCGGGCCGCCCGATGACCCGCTCGCACAGGGCGGCCCACTCGGGCTCGTTCTGCACGGAGAGCAGGACGTCCTTGCCGTCGGACGCGGTGAACGGGCCGTACGGCGCGACGGTCGCGTGCCGGGCGCCGACACGCGGCGGCTGCGTGCCGCCGTAGCGCGTGTAGTACGCGGGCTGGCTCATCCACTCGGCGAGCGCGTCGAAGAGGGACACGTCGACGACCGGCGCGCGCCCTGTGGTCGCCCGGGTGAAGAGGGCGGTGAGGACGCCGGTGTAGGCGTACATCCCGCCCGCGATGTCCGCGACCGAGATGCCGGCCCGCACCGCCTCGTCGGGGGTGCCGGTCAGCGAGAGCAGCCCGGTCTGGCACTGCACGAGGAGGTCGTACGCCTTGCGGTCCGCCCAGGAGCCGCTGATGCCGTAACCGCTGAGGGTGCAGGGGATCAACGAGGGGTAGCGGGCCTGGAGTCCGGCCGCGCCGAGACCGAGGCGGTCGGCGGCGCCGGGTGCGAGGTTCTGCACGAACACATCGGCTTCCGCGAGGAGTTCGTGCAGGATCCGCACTCCCTCGTCGGACTTGAGGTCCAGCGTCAGGGACTCCTTGGAACGGTTGAGCCAGACGAAGTAGCTGGCCTGTCCGTGCACGGTGGTGTCGTAACGGCGGGCGAAATCGCCGCCGCCGGGCCGCTCGACCTTGATCACACGAGCGCCGAGATCGGCCAGCTGCCGGGTGGCGAAGGGGGCGGCGACGGCCTGTTCGAGGCTGACGACGGTGATGCCCTCCAGGGGGAGCTGACCGGTCGGTTCGTGGTGCGGCGCCATGACTGCCTTTCGTTCGCGGGTGCTGTCCGAGTCGTTCAAGGATTTCCCACCACCGACTTGGACACCAGCCGCCCGTCGGCGAAGCAGAGGCGATAGCCGTCGGCCGACAGGAAGCGTGTGCTGTAGTACGTGCAGTCCTGGCCGCGCGGCGTCGCGGGTGCGCCGTCCGGCGGGCCGTCCCTGGTGAAGTCCGGCAGTCGGGACTCCACTTCCTCGCGCCGCTGCCCGGTGGTCAGACCGTCGTACACCTCCCGGTCGAGCACCGAGAAGACGGAGCTGATCATGCTGAGGGGGATCACGAGGAGCAGAATTCCGGCGAGGACCGCGATCGGGGCCAGGACCGCCTGGGTGAGCCGCCTCCGGATCTGCCGCCTGGCCTGTTCCAGTTCGCGCGCGGAGACGGTCGGCCGGGGCGGTTCCACGGCACGCGGGGCGGCGCCCGCCGCGGGCAGTTCGGCGCTCACCTCGAAGCCGCCGTCGTCCGTGGGGTCCGCGCGCAGCGTGCCGCCCGCCAGGCGCACCCGCTCGTCGAGGCCGACGAGACCGCTGCCGCCCGATGCCACCCCGGCAAGGCGCCCGGCCGGGGCCGGGCCGTTCGCCACCGTCAGGCGCAGCGTGTCGCCGTCCCGCGTGATCCGGACCCGGACCTTCGCGCCCGCCGCGTGCTTGGCGGCGTTCGTCAAGGACTCCTGGAGCACGCGCTGCACCGCCAGGGCGACCATCGGCGGCAGGTTCTCCGTGGCCCCCGACCGTTCGAGCATGACCTCGACCCCGGATGCCCGCGCGCGTTCGACCACGGTGTCGGGGCCCGCGTCCGACGGGGCCCGCGGCGGCGCTTCGTCGTCGGCCCGCAGCACGCCGATGATCTCCCGCAGCCGTTCGGTCGCCGCTCCCGCTGCCTCGCGCAGTTCGCCGACGGCCGCCTGCTGACGGGCGTCGAGCGTGGGGTCGACCTCAAGGACGCCCGCCTGGACCGCGATGAGGGTCAGGTCGTGGCCGAGCGAGTCGTGCATGTCGCCCGCGATCCTGGCCCGTTCGCGGATACGGGTACGGTCGGCGACCGCCTGCTGCTCGTGCTCCATGCGCTCGGCCAGCCGCCAGCCGCCGGACATCAGGTCCGTGTACTGGCGACGGTAGCGGCCGAGCAGCCAGGGCAGCACCACGGCGGCCAGCAGCGTCAGGAGCATCGTGGGCCAGCCCCACAGGTCGCTCGACACGGCCGTGCACAGCACGAGTCCGACCGCGGCGACCGCCCCGAAGAACCACAGCGCGGGGCGTACCGCCACCGTGCGGCTGCCGGCGAGGTAACCGAAGACGGCGAGCGCCGCCCAGTACGCGGGCGTCAGCATCTCCGGGTCGGTCATCAGGCTCAGCGCGACCGGCACGGCGAGGGCGGCGAGCGGCCACCGCCTGCCGCACGCCACGGCGCCCCCGAGCAGCGGGACTCCCGCGGCGGCCACGACGGCGTCGCGTCCGTCGAGACCGAAGACGCCCGAGACCGGCGGTGCGCACACCACGAGCCACAGCCCGATGTCGAGGAGCCGGGAGAACCAGCCGGGTACGCCGCGCATCCGCACAGCATCGCCGATCACACCGGCCCGCGCCCCCGACTAAAGTAGGCAATCGCTCCCGTGCGGCCCTGGCCGGCTGCTCACTCCGCGCCGACGAGCCCCGCCTCGTACGCGAGGATCGCTGCCTGTACCCGGTTCTTGAAGCCGAGGCGGGCCAGGACCTGGCTGACGTACGCCTTCACCGTGCCCTCGACGACATGCAGCCGCCGGGCGATCTCCGCGTTCGACAGTCCGGCGCCGACCAGCGCGAGCACCTCGCGCTCGCGTGCCGTCAGTTCCCCGATGCGGGCCCGCGCGGTGGTCTGCTTTCCGAGCTGCCCCGCGCCGAGGTGGGAGATGACCCGCCGTGCGATCGACGGGGAGAGATACGCGCCGCCCTCGGCGACGGCCTGCACCCCGGCGATCAGCTCGCGCGGATTGCCGGACTTGAGGAGGAAGCCGGCGGCGCCCGAGCCGAGCGCGCTCGCGATGTACTCGTCCTCGGAGAACGTGGTGAGCATCGCCACGGCCGTGCCGGGCGCGACCCGGCTCAGTTCGGCCGCCGCCCGGAGGCCGTCGAGGCGGGGCATCCGGATGTCCAGGAGGCAGACGTCGGGGCAGTGCGCGAGGGCGAGGTCGATCGCCTCGCGCCCGTCGCCCGCCTCGGCGACGACCTCGATGCCGTCGGCGGCGCCGAGGATCGCCCGCACGCCGGCCCGGATCATCGCCTCGTCGTCGGCAAGCAGCACTCGGATCATACGAGCACGCTACCCGGCCGTCCGCGACCTGCCGCCCGAGACCTGACAAAACTCCCGAGGCCTGACGCAACTCCCGTGACCTTACGAAAGTGCAGGGCAGGTGCTGACCAACGTCCCCTGTCCCGGGCCCCGAAGCTTCGTAGCGTCCCTGTCGTCACCGCCCGCGCCTCCGAAGACGGGCGCTTCGAAAGGGACTTGGGGAACGATGCTCACATTGCAGGGCCTGACCAAGAGATACGGCGAGAAGACGGCCGTCGACGCGCTGTCCCTCGAAGTCGCGTCAGGGAAGATCACCGGCTTCCTCGGACCGAACGGCGCGGGCAAGTCCACCACCATGCGCATGATCCTGGGCCTTGACCACCCCACGTCGGGCACCGCCCTGATCAAGGGCAAGCGGTACGCCGACCACATGCATCCCCTGCGGGAGGTCGGCGCGCTCCTGGACGCCAAGGCCGTGCACCCCCGGCGCAGCGCCCGCAAGCACCTCCTGGCCATGGCCCGCAGCCACGGCATTCCCGCCCGCCGCGTGGACGAGGTGCTGGATGCCACCGGGCTCACCGATGTGGCGGGCAAGCAGGCGGGCTCCTTCTCGCTGGGCATGGGGCAGCGCCTCGGCATCGCGGGGGCGCTGCTCGGCGACCCCGAGGTCCTGATGCTCGACGAGCCGGTCAACGGGCTCGACCCCGACGGCGTGCTCTGGATCCGCCGCTTCCTGCGCTCGCTCGCCGCACAGGGCAGGACGGTGTTCGTCTCCAGCCATCTGATGAGCGAGATGGAGGTCACCGCCGACCGCCTGGTCGTGATCGGCAAGGGACGGCTCATCGCGGACGCGCCGGTGGCGGACATCCTCGCGCGCAGCTCCCGCAACGCGGTCCGGGTGCGCGCGCCCGAGGAGCGTGACCTGCACGCCCTGGCCGGACGGCTCGCGACGGAGGCGCACGACATCCGGCGGGTGTCGGCGGGCGAACTCCTCGTGACGGGTCTGACGCCGGAGCGCGTCGGCGATCTGGCCCACGAGAACCACGTACGACTGCACGAGCTGCGTGCCGTCGAGGCGTCACTGGAAGAGGCATACATGGAACTGACCGCAGGCAGCGTCGAATTCGGGGAGGCCCGGCTGTGAGCACGCAGATCTCCGGGCAGCGCCACATCCGGCGGCGGAACATCCGGCAGCGGACCGCCCGCGGCGGACTGCGCGGGGCCGTGGCCGCCGAGTGGACCAAGCTGTTCTCGCTCCGCTCGACCTGGTACTTCCTGCTCACGGCGGCCGCCGTGATGGGGGTGACGGCCGCGTGCGTCGGCGCCGTCACCCACGACGCGGGGGCGTCGCCCGCCGACCCCGCCACGCTCGCCACCGTCTACGGCGTCGAGTTCGTCGTCGCCGGTCTGGCCATGCTCTGCGTCACCGGCGAGTACGCCACCGGCAGCATCACCAACACCCTCCAGTGCGTGCCGGACCGCGCGCGGATGCTGGTCTCCAAGAGCATCGTGACGGCGGCGGTCGCGTTCGGCGCCGGGATCGTGCTCGCCGTGATCGGGACCGGGGCGGGCGCGGCGGCCCTGGACGAGTCGGCCTCCGACCTCGGTCAGGTGGCGGGGCAGGTGTTTGCCGTCGCCGTTCACCTGATGCTCATGAGTGTCCTGACCGTCGGCCTCGCGGCCATCGTGCGCAGTTCAGCCGGGACCATCACCGTGCTGTTCGTGCTGCTGCTCGTCGTGCCGACGATCCTCCAATCGATTCCCCTCGACTTCCTCACGAACCTGGCGCAGTTCCTGCCCCGGGCGGCGGGCACGCAGTTCCTCACGGGCGACGCGGATCTCTACGGTCCCGCCGCCGGACTCCTGCTCCTGGCCGCCTGGACGGCCGCCTCCCTGACCCTGGCCACGGCGATCCTCAGGCGTCGCGACGCCTGAGCCACCTCCGCGGCCCGGGCCGCTCCTCCCCGAACGGAGACCGGACCTGTCATGCCCTCGACATCCACCGCTGCAACGCCCGCTACACCTGCTGCCCCCGCCTCACCCGCTGCTCCCGCCGTATCCAGCCCCTACGTCACCGCCATCGCCGACTCCCCGGAGCAGATCCGGGCCGCGCAGCGACTGCGGTACCGCGTCTTCGGCGAGGAGATGGGCGCCCGTCTCCACACCTCGCTGCCCGGCCACGACATCGACCCCTACGACGATCTCGCGGACCACCTGATCGTCACCGACACCACCACCGGCGAGGTCGTCGGCACCTACCGCCTGCTCCCGCCGGGCCGGGCCGAACGGGGCTACTCCGACGGCGAGTTCGACCTGCTCGCACTGGAAGGGCTGCGGTCCTCCACCATCGAGGCGGGCCGCTCCTGCGTGCACCCCGACCACCGCTCCGGTGCCGTGATCAACCTGATGTGGTCGGCGCTCGCCCGCTACGTGCTGCTGTCCGGACACCGCTATCTGGCGGGCTGCGCCTCGGTCCCGCTCGCCGACGGCGGCAAGGCGGCGTCCAGCGCCTGGCTGCTCGGCACGTCGCGGCACGCGTCGCCGCCCGACCTGCGCGTGCATCCCCGCCGCCCCTGGGCGCCCGCCGAACCGACGGTTGAGCGGCCCGCCTACACCGACCTGCCGCCGCTGCTGCGGGGCTACCTGCGCCTTGGCGCGTGGATGTGCGGGGCGCCCGCGCACGACCCCGAGTTCGACGTCGCCGACTTCTTCGTCCTGCTCGACATGGACCGGCTCGGCGACCGCTACCGCCGCTACTTCCTGGGGGAGACGCAATGAGCCACGCGACAGCCCCCGCCGCCCTGTGCACCCCGGCCTGCGTCACGCGCTCGGCGTCACGGGTGTCACCGGCCGAACTGGCCCGCCGGTACGCGGCGTTGTCGTACGCGATCGGCCGGGGCGTGGCGCAGGGCGGGCGCCTCGCCGAGCCCGGCATGCTGCGGGCGCGGGCCGGGGCGGTCCTGGGCGCCCTTGGCGTGGGCCTGGAGGAGGCGCCGCAGCGGCTGACGGTGGACGGTGCGCGACCCGGCACCCTGATCGTCGCCAACCACATCTCCTGGCTCGATGTCATCAGCCTGCTCGCCGTCGAGCCGGTGACGGTCCTCGCCAAGCGGGAGGTGGGCCAGTGGCCGGTCATCGGCGCGCTCGCCCGACGAGCCGGCACCCAGTTCATCGACCGCGACGGGCTGCGCCAACTGCCCCGTTCCGTGGCCGATCTCGCGGCCACGCTGCGCGCGGGCCGCTCCGTCCTCGTCTTCCCGCAGGCGACGACCTGGTGCTCCGTGCCCGGCGGCCGGTTCCGCCGGGCCACCTTCCAGGCGGCGGCCGACGCGGGCGCACCCGTGCGTCCCGTGACCATCCGCTACTACCAGCACGGCGTCCGCAGCACCACGGCCGCCTTCCTCGGCGAGGAGACCTTCGGGGCGTCGCTGCACCGCGTGGCCCGCGCCCGCGGCCTGACCGTCCGCGTCACCGCGCACGCCCCACTGCACGGCACCGACCGGCGAAAGCTGGCCGCCGAGGCCCAGGCAACCGTCGCCGCCCATGAACGGGCCGCCCATGTCTGATCCCTAGTCCTCGAGAACCCTGGCCGGTGTCACTTCGCGGACATGTGCCACGGCGTCGAACCATCCCGCGAGGGAGCCGCCGGACAGGTGGTGCGCGGCGTCCTCGCGCGCGTCGTAGAAGGGGCCGATCAGGCGGGTCCTCGCGGGCGCTTCGAGCCAGGCGTCCGCAGGCCCGGGGTCGTGTGCGCGCAGGTTCAGGAAATACGCGGGCAGATCGGCCGCGCCGAGCACCGTCTCGGCGAACTCCGCGGGCGGTACCGGGTAGTCCGCGCCGTGGTGGAAGGTCAGCCCGACGGACGCGTAGCCGCCGCCGAAGTGCTCGCGCAGGTATCCGCCCGCGTTGTGGTGGGTCTGGGATGCGGGGGACGACACCGTGCGGGGATCGCCGACGGCCGTGTGGGCGATGCCGCCCCAGTAGACGGTCTTGTGCCGGGTGCACTCGTGCCACCGGATGGCGTCGTCGGCCAGGGCCCGCTCGATTTCCGCGAGTCCGGCACCGGGCGGCCCCGACTGCGTGGGCAGCGCGGCCAGCCGCACGGGGTCGTGCGGGGTGCGTGCGTTGTGGGCGCGCAGCCAGCGCAGCATGTCGAGGATCTCGCCGGTCCGCCAGAAGGAACGGGCTTCACGGAGCATCGCTTCCGGATCGCCCGCCCCGGTCAGGACATACGTGTCGAGCCCGAGTCGTGCCGGATCGTCCCCTTCGAGTACGAGCGAACGAAACCCCTGCTCCTCGACCAGGAATCGCAGCATCCGGTGCTGGAGGACGGACAGTTCGTGCGTCGCGCGGGACCCCACGCCGAGCGCGACGATCTCGGCGCCCGCCACCGCGTCGGCCAGCGGGCGCAAATCGGACGGTTCGGCCCGTGCGTCCGTGGTGTTGAGGGGGTGGGCATGCCGGGTGAGCCAGTCGGCTGCCGCTTCGTACGTTGCTTCTGAGGTCCGGTTCATGGGCTCAGGCTCGTTCCCCAAGTTTGGTCGAGGTCAAGTGTGACGCGCGTCTCGGGAACCAGGGCCCGTCCTCGGCCGACTCCTGGACCGGCGCGGTCGCGATGGTTCCGTGCTGTGGCGTTCACGAGTGTCAGGAGAGCGGCGATGAGCGATCGCCCCCGGCTTGCCCCGCTCTGCGGGTTCCTCGCGCTGCTCGCGGTGGTCTTCGTCGTGTCGTACGCAATGGGAGCGGCCGTCGGACCGGACGAGACGGACGAGCCGGGTGTGCGGCGGCCCGGCAGCGTGACGGAAACCGGGACCGAGACGCACGACATGCGCGATATGCGTGACATGCACTCGGGCGGTCACGGATAAGTCCTGAAGCTGTTTGAGCGGACCGGGTTCATTTCGCGTACCACCCCGGGAAAGAAGTGGCGCGAATGCAAGGATGGCCCCGCCATGACTGCTGGGTGGTGTTCTCGCGCGGTACGGGCTGCGGTGTTCGCGGCCGCCTGCGTGCTGCTCGCTGCCCTGGGGCACGTCCTGATGTCGGGTGCCGCGGTGCCCGCCCCGGCGCTGGGTGCCGGTGCCTTCGCAGCCGGCGCCACCGCGTGGGCGCTCGCCGGGCGCGAGCGGGGGCTGCCCCTGGTCGTCGGCGTGACGGTGGCCGCGCAGGCCGCCCTGCACGCGGGGTTCTCCCTCGCACAGGCCGCCGCGCAGCCTGCGGGTGGCGTGCCGCTCGTACGGCGGTGGGTGCAGCACCTGCTCTGCGCGGGGCCGATGGGCGCCGGGGCCACCGGCAGCGGGCAGGGCTCGGCCATGTCCGCGCCGATGCCCGGGTCAGGGACGGCCGTGGGGACGGTGTCGGCGCCGGTCTCCGGTGCGACGCCGATGCCCGCGATGCCTGACATGTCGTCGATGGGCTCCATGGAGCACATGGACCATATGGGCGGCGGCCACGACATGAGCGGCATGTCGCCGACCGGCATGCTTGCCGCCCACCTGCTCGCCGCTCTCCTCTGCGGCCTCTGGCTCGCGCACGGCGAACGCGCGGCCTTCCGTGTCGCGCGTGCCTTCGCCGGATGGCTCGTCGCCCCGCTGCGGGTTCCTCACGCGCTGCCCGCGCCCGCGCACCGGCCCCGCGTCCGGCCCCGTCGCCACCGTTCGGCGGGCCGGCCGCGGCAGTTGCTTCTCGTGCACGTCATCACTTCCCGGGGTCCGCCCGCGGGGACCGCTGTCGCCTGACAGCTGGTTCCCCGACGCCGCAAGCACGCGCCATGGCGCGCGTGGCCGCGGCTCGGGCATCGGCCATGCGCACTCCTGCGCGGCCGTACCCCCATCACCGGATCGCCGGACGCGTGCTCGCGCCGCCGACGAGACATACCGACGCCCGCGCGTACGGCGTGTCCGGATCCCGGATTCCCGAGAAGGACACCAGGTGATCATTCCTGCCCTGCCCAGCTCACCCGACGAGTCGATAACGGCCTGGGCGCTCGCCGCCCGCGCCGGCGACCCCGAAGCCGTCGAGCACTTCGTGCGCGCCCTGCACCGGGACGTCCGCAGGTACGTGACGTATCTCGGCGGCGACCCGCAGGCCGCCGACGACCTGACACAGGACACGTTCCTGCGGGCCCTCGGCAGCCTGCACCGTTTCGAGGGGCGCTCGTCCGCCCGTACCTGGCTGCTCTCCATCGCCCGGCGCGCGGTGATCGACAGCCTGCGGCACGCAGCCGCCCGGCCCCGGCTCTGCGACACGGACGACTGGCAGTCCGCCGCCGAGCGCGCCCAGCCGAGAGGCCTGCCGGGCTTCGACGACGGCGTGGTGCTGGCCGACCTGCTCGCGACGCTGCCCGACGAGCGGCGTGAGGCCTTCGTCCTCACCCAACTCCTGGGGCTGCCCTACGCGGAGGCCGCGCTGCTCACCGGCTGCCCGGTGGGCACGGTCCGCTCGCGCGTGGCGCGGGCGCGCATCTCGCTGATGGAGCGGCTGCGGGACGCCGAGCGCCCCGCGCTTGCGGGCTCCGCGGCCTGACAC
>NZ_JBNNJZ010000043.1:11720-34806 GCF_050270335.1 Streptomyces sp. NPDC059900 | reverse complement strand
CGCAGTTCCCCGCGCCCCTTACGGGCGCTTTTTACTGAGCCGCCTTCGCCAAGCCCGCGGCGTACTCCGGCCACCACTGGCCCGCCTTGGGGCCGCCCCGGCAAGTGCCGTCGGACTCTCCGGGCCGCTTGATCCAGAGGTACGCGTCGACGAGCGGATCGTCCGTCTTCGTGGTGGGCGCCTCGCCCAACGCACGGCCCGGCGGGTTGCACCAGGTGTCCTTGCCCTTGGTGTACGGACCGTTGCCGTTGCGGGCGGTGTCGATGACGAACGGCTTGTTGCCGATCTTCGCCGAGAGCTTCTTGCCGAACTCCGTGCTCGCCTCGGTGGTCTGGAAGTTCGAGACGTTGACCGAGAAGCCGTCGGCCTGCTCGACGCCCGACCACTTCAGGGGCTCCCAGAGCGAGTCGGGGTTCTTCCAGCCCGCGTTGCCCGCGTCCAGGTACACCTTGGTGTTCTTCAGGGACTTGAGCTTGCCGATGGCGCCCTTGAGGAGGTCGTAGCGCTCCTCGTGGAACTCCTCCGGGGTGCAGTTGTCGACCAGGTGGAGCACGGCGTCCGGCTCCAGGATGACCGTGGCCTTCCGGTCGCCGATGCCCTTGGCGACCTGGTCGACAAAAGCCCTGTATTCGTTGCCGTCGGCCGCGCCGCCCTGCGAGTACTGGCCGCAGTCGCGGTGCGGGATGTTGTAGAGGACCAACAGCGCGTCCCGGTCGGCCTTCTCGGCGGCCTCGGTGAAGCCGCGCGCCTGCTCCTCCGCGTTCTCCGGGATGAGCCATTCGGCGACCGGCTGCTCGGCGATCTTCCGGATCAGCTCGGCGTCGTCCTTCTTGCCGTCCTTCTCGTACGCGGTGACCTGCTTGGCCGCGTTCCCTTCGGGGTTGACCCAGTACGGATCGGTGCCCTTCGGCTGCTGTTTGACCGGCTGCCCCGACGATTCCTCATTGCCCGAGTCACCATCGGAGGAGCACCCCGACAGCAGCAGCGCAGCCCCCGCAAGCGCCGCCGCAGCCTTCACCCCCCGGCCCGCGATCAGGTGACCGCGGCCGGTGCCTTTGTGGTACATCCACTCCCCCTTGGGTGCACTGTCCGATTCTCAATCCTGACATACACACTGTCGGCTCACGAGGTCCGCCCGGCCGCGACAGATACCTGTTGGAGAGCTGTTACAGCACGGCTTCGGGGGGTAGACGCAGGGCGCGGGGTGGCTCTCATGGGGAGGAGATCATGCGGGATCACACCTCTGAATTGCGACTGGCCGAAGTCCTGGTGGATACCGCGAACACTCTGGACGACGACTTCAATCCCGAGCTCTACCTGAACCGGGTCGCCGGCCATTGCGTGGAGCTTCTCGACGCGTCCGGCGCCGGACTGATCTTCGAGGCCGCGGGCGCGCCCACCGTTGCCGCCGGCGGCCATCCCCGGGATCTGGCACTCGGCCTGCTCGGGGTCCAGCAGAGCGGCGGCCCCTGCGTGGAGAGCCTCGGCACGGGGCTTCCCGTACCTCCGATGCGGCTCGCGGCGGCCGAACCGCGGTCGCGCTGGCCCGAGTTCACCGCCCTGGCGCTGCGCCAGGGCATCGGGGTGACGTACACGGTTCCGCTTCGACAGCGCGGGACCCTGCTCGGCGCGCTGAACGTCTTCCTGCCGAAGGCCTCCGGGGTGCCGCGCCCCGACCGGGAGTTGCGCCTGGCCCTGGCGATCTCCGACGCGGCCGCGCTCGGCCTGCACAACCACCGTGCCTACACTGAGTACCGGACGCTCGCCACACAGCTCCAGGGCGCTCTGACCAGCCGCGTACGCATCGAACAGGCCAAAGGGATACTCGCCGAACGCTGGCACACCGGGGTGGACGAGGCCTTCGAGGCACTGCGTCGGTACGCGCGTAGAGAACGGCTGGTCATTGACCTGGTCGCCAAGGAATTGATCAAGGGCACGCTCGACGACGCGGCGCTGCGCGACAGTTGGTCCGAACCTTCCTGAAGGTCATTCCGGGAAGGGCGCCACCTGGGGTGATCACGGAGAGAAACTGGATCACGACTTGGCGTCATTCCACCCCTAGGCTCCAGCGCTCATCCGTTCTAGAGTCGTTCCAACGGCCCAAGCCCCCGGCCTGTCCATCCCGCACAAGCGGGGTTGGCCATCGAACCTCCCGCGCCGGCGCCGGGTTACTCCCGCAGCTCGTGCGCGCGCGGTCGAGGACCAGCCCGGTCGACGGCTCCGGGGGGAGCGGGCCGCCGACCGGGCCGGGTTGTCCCGACACCGACGGGCGCGGACCGACACAGCGGACCGACACAGCGGACAGACACAGTCGGACACGCGGACCGTTGACAGTGTCCGGACCAACTGGGACTCTCCGGGACACAAGCACATGCATCGAGGCGGCAGTTGCCAGGAGCCCGGTAGGAGGCCCTTCGACATGTCTCTGCACACCGCCGCATCCCACACCGACGGCGCCGCGGCGAAGGCCGCCGCCGTCCGGACCCGCGACTGGCTCATCGCGTCGGCCGCGGTCATCGTCGCGGTGATCGCCCTCTACGCGGTGTTCGTCGACAACGGCTCGCTGATCTCGGCGACCGGCGGCTATCTGCACGAGTTCGCGCACGACGGCAGGCACCTCTTCGGTGCCCCGTGCCACTGACCGGGGACGGACACCGCACCATGCCGTCCCCCTCGCCCTCGCCTTCGCCGCCCTCCCCTTCTTCCCCCGTCCTGTCCCTGCTCGGCCGGGGGCTCGTGGCGGGCGGAGCCGCGGGGCTCGCGGCCGGGCTCTTCGCGCTGCTCCTCGCCGAGCCGCTGATGGACCGGGCGATCCGTGCCGAGGAGAAGAGATCGGCGGCCGGGGAGCATGCGCGGGGCGCGCAGCACCACGAGGAGTTGTTCACGCGCTCGACGCAGCACGCGGGGCTCGTGGTCGCCGCGGTCGTCGCCGGTCTTGCCGTCGGCATCCTCTTCGCCGTGGCGTACGCGCTGGCGCACCGCCGCGATCCGGGCGCCGCCCCGTGGCCGCGCGCGCTGGCCTTCGCCGGGGCGGCCTTCGTCGCCGTCTCGCTGCTGCCCGGCCTGCGCTACCCGGCGAACCCGCCGGGCGTCGGGGACCCGGGCACGGTCGGCGAACGCCAGGCGCTGTGGCTGGCGTCCGTCGCGATCGGCGTTCTCGGCATGATCCTGGTCAGGCAGGTGTACGTACATCTGCCGGACAGAACTGTTCCGGTGCGGCAGATCGCGGCGGCCCTCACGGGAGTCGCCGTCCTCGCCGTGCTCTTCCTGCTCCCGGACAACCCCGACCCGGTCCCGGTGGACGCGAAGCTCCTGTGGGACTTCCGCGTCCTGTCGATCGCCTCGCACGCCCTGCTGTGGGCCGTGCTGGCGGCGGTCTTCGGCGGCCTGGGCCTGCGGGCCGTCCGGGACGGGGCCGCAAGGGGTGCCGCCGTGGGCGCGAAGGCGGCGGGAGTGTCCTCGCGCCCCGGTGCCACCCCTACGGCCCCACCCCCGTGAGATAGGCGGACACCACCACGTTCGCCGAGTACGTCCTGGTCGCGCGGTCGAACGTGCCGCCGCAGGTGATCAGTCGGAGTTCGGCGCGGCCCTCCTTGTGGGGGCCGTACGCCTTCTTCGCGTCGAAGCGGTCCCTGCTGAGGACCTGGACGTCGTCGACGGTGAACTCGGCGACCGAGCCGTCGTCGCGGGTCACCAGGACCTTCTCGCCGGGGCGCACCGCGCTGAGGTCGTAGAAGACCGCGGGGCGCGTCTCGGTGTCGACGTGGCCCACGAACAGGGAGGTGCCCGCGGCGCCGGGGCGCGTCCCGCCGCCGTACCAGCCGACGGAGCCCGCCTCCTCGAAGGGCGGCGGATCGATCGCGCCGTCCTGGTCGAGCCCGCGGGTGATCACGGGTGCCCGCACCTTCAGCGAGGGGAGTTCGACGCGCTGGGGCCTCGCGGCTTCCAGCGGCTCGTGCGCGTCCGGGAGTTCGACGCCGAACGGGCGGCCCACCGCCGCCACGTCACCGTTCGTGGGCTCCGAGACGCCGCCGCGTACGTCGGTGATGTCGCTGCCCCACAGCCAGAGCCCCACCAGCAGCAGCGCCCAGGCGACGCCGGTGAGGAAGCGCCCGTGTCCCGCCGGTGTCTCATGACCCGACATGTCGGTGCTCGCCCGTCACTCGGAGCGGCGCCGGCGGACACTGCGCACCGCCACGGCCACGGCCGCCACCCCGGCGAGCACCAGGCCGATCACCGCGTGCCGGGTGCCGGGGCCCGCCTCCCGGGAGTGCGCGGCCAGCTGTGCGGTGCCGCCGCCGCCCGCGCGGACCGGCGATACGGGCTCGGTGCGGTGCTGGATCACCTTCACGGTGCCCACGCCCTGGTGGGGGTGGCCGTCGCAGACGACGGTCACGTCGTACGAGCCGCTGACCCCGCCCCGGATCTTGGCGGAGCCGTTCAGCGAGTACTTCTCGCCGTCCCTGCCGGTGAGCTTCGCGTCGCCCTCGAACGCCCCGGACCCCGCCGACCCGGTCGTCCCTTCGCAGCCCGTGACGCTGATCTCCACCTCGGCACCGGCGGCGGCACTGGACGGGGTGACCGTGGCGTGCACTTTGTCCTGCTCGTGGGCGTGTGCGGGAGCCGTGACGGCGACGGGGAGCGCGGCGAGGACGGCCGCCCCGGCTATGCCACGAAGGGTGAGTGATCCTCTACGCATCGTGAACCTCCTGTTCCGAGGTTCACGCGCGGCATCGGCTCCCGCCTCCCGTGTGCGGCAAACGGGTGGTGTCAGACGCGATCGACCAGGTCAGCGATGGAGTCCACGACGTTGGAGGGCCGGAAGGGGTACTGGTCGATCTCCTGCCGGGTGGTGAGCCCGGTGAGGACCAGGAAGGTCTCCATCCCGGCCTCGAGACCGGCGAGGACATCGGTGTCCATACGGTCGCCGATCATGGCGCTGGTCTCGGAATGCGCCCCGATGGCGTTGAGCCCGGTCCGCATCATCAGCGGGTTCGGCTTCCCCGCGAAGTACGGGCTGCGCTTGGTGGCCTTGGTGATCAGCGCGGCGACGGCGCCCGTGGCGGGCAGCGGCCCCTCCGTGGAGGGCCCGGTCTCGTCGGGGTTCGTGCAGATGAAGCGGGCCCCGCCGTTGATGAGCCGTACGGCCTTGGTCATGGCCTCGAAGGAGTACGTACGGGTCTCGCCGAGCACCACGTAGTCCGGGTCGTGGTCGGTCAGGACGTACCCGATGTCGTGCAGGGCGGTGGTGAGACCCGCCTCGCCGATGACGTACGCCGTGCCGCCGGGCCGCTGGTCGTCGAGGAACTTCGCGGTGGCGAGCGCCGAGGTCCAGATGTTCTCGACGGGCACTTCGAGGCCCATGCGGGTCAGGCGGGCCTGGAGGTCGCGCGCGGTGTAGATGGAGTTGTTCGTCAGGACCAGGAAGGGCTTGCCGGACTCCCGGAGCTTCTTGATGAAGGAGTCGGCGCCGGGGATCGGAACGCCCTCGTGGATGAGCACGCCGTCCATGTCGGTGAGCCACGATTCGATGGGCTTGCGCTCTGCCATGGGGTGCACTCCTGCGTCTTCGATGAACGGGTGAGCTTGGGGTGAGCTGAGGGGCGCCGGGACGGCTCTGTGCCGGCGCCCCTCAGCCTAATCAGGATGCGGTGATCGTGAACCCCTCGATCATCGGTCAGCTTCCCGTCGCCGCCTTCCAGTCCTCGACGTACGTCCGGAGGTTCTTCGCGATGTCGGACCAGTCCGGCTCGAAGACCTCGACCCCGTCGACGATCTTGTCGAGGGCGACCGCGTCGGCGTCGGTCGCCTTGATGTCCTTGCGCGCCGCGAACCCGCCGCCGATCTCGCTGACCTGCTGCTGGGCCTTCTGCCCGAGGAGATAGTCGAGGAACTTCTTGGCGTTGGCGGAGTGCGGGGCCTTGTTGACCAGGCCTGCCGCGTAGGGCAGCGCGAAGGTGGTGGGCTTGCCGCCCTGCGCGGCGGGGAACCAGATGCCGAGGTTCGGCATGTCCTTGGACTGGGCGTAGTTCATCTGGACGTCGCCGTTGGCGGCGAGGAGTTCGCCCTTGTCGACCTTGGGCGCGAGCTTGCCGGTGGAGGCGGAAGGCCCGACGTTGTTCGTCTGGAGCTTCTTCAGGTAGTCCATGGCGGGCTTCTTGCCGCCGAAGTCGTGCATCGCCTTGATGAGCACGGCGGTTCCGTCGCCCGCGACACCGGGCGTGGAGTACTGGACCTTGTCCTTGTACGAGGCTTCAGTGAGGTCTTCCCACGTCTTAGGGGCCTTGCCGCCGCCGAGTTCCTTCTTGTTGTAGATGAAGCCGAAGTAGTTGTTCACGACGGAGGTCCACTTGCCGTCGGGAGCCTTGCCGGCGCCGTCGACCTGGTCGGAGCCCTTGGGCTTGTAGGCCTGGAGGAGGCCCTTCTCGTCGGCCTGCTGGATGAACGGCGGCAGGGTGATGATGACGTCGGCCTGGGTGTTGGCCTTCTCGCGGACGGCGCGCTGCACCATCTCGCCGGAGCCGCCCTCGACGTAGTTCACCTTGATGCCGGTCTTCTTCTCGAAGTCCTTGAAGACCTGGTCGTACCAGCCGTCGCCGTTCTCGCCCTTGAGGCCGTCGGCGCTGTAGACGGTCACCTCCTTGGCGTCGGACGCGGAGGATTCACCGCCGCACGCGGTGAGGGAGCCTGCGAGGACGAGGCTGCCACAGGCGGCGGCGAGCGTGCGGATCTGTGTGGCGCGGGACATGACGCGGGGTGCTCCTTCTGAAGGGTGGGGCAGGGGGGTCAGCGGTAGGAGGCGCGGGTGCGGATGCGGGAGACGCCGAAGAGGACGAGCAGCGTCGCCGCCATCAGGACCACCGCGACGGCGGCGCCGGTGAACAGGGAGCCGCGGTCGGTGGCCGCGTAGATCTGTACGGGCAGCGGCATCCAGTCCGGCGGGTAGAGCATCATCGTGGCGCTCAGTTCGCCCATGGAGAGCGCGAAGCAGAGGCCCGCGGCCGCGTTGAGCGAGGGCAGCAGGAGCGGCAGCTTCACCTTCCACAGGACGTACGAGGGCCGGGCGCCGAGCGAGGCGGCGGCCTGTTCGTACGCCGGGTCGAGTCGGACGATGGCAGCCGACACCGACTGGTAGGCGAACGCCGTGACAAGAAGGGTGTGCGCGAGGATCACGATCCAGCGCGTGCCGTTGAGGATCATCGGCGGCTTGCTGAACGCGACGAGGACCGCGAGCCCGACGACCACGGAGGGCACGGCCACCGGCAGCACGAAGAGGGTGTCGAGCACCCGCTTTCCCCCCTTCTTCAGCGAGGCCGCGGCGAGCGCCGCCCAGGCCCCCACGCCCAGCGCGAGCAGGCTGGCGCTGACAGCGGTGACGAGGCTGGTGGTGAGCGCCGTGAGCGATTCCCCGCGGGTGGCGGACTCGTAGTGCCCCGTGGTGAATCCGGAGGGAAAGGCACCGGACCAGTGCGAGGAGAACGACGCGGCCAGGATCACCAGGAGAGGCAGCGCGAAGAGGGGCAGGAAGAGGACGAGGAAGACGATCCAGGTGGCCAGCTTCCCCTTGCGGCTATGCACCAACACGACGGCTCACCACCCGGTAGATGCCGTAAAGGCCCACGGAGATCGCGATGTTGACCACGGCGACGACACAGGCAGCCGGATAGTCGGATTCCAGAATGGCTTTGCTGTAGACGAGCATGGGGAGGGTGGTGACCCCTTTCGCCCCGGTGAAGAGAACAATCCCGAACTCGTTCAGGCACATGACGAGTACGAGGCTGCCGCCGGCGGCGAGGGCGGGCAGCGCCTCGGGCAGGATGACCCGCCGGACGATACGGCCGGGCTTCGCGCCGAGGCTTGACGCGACTTCGAGTTGCGCGGTGTCGATCTGCGAGAACGCGGCGAGCAGGGGGCGCATCACGAAGGGCGTGAAGTAGGTGATCTCGGCGAGAAGAACGCCCCACGGAGTGGTGAGGAATTGGAAAGGGCCGTCGGCGGCGCCGGTCGCGTCCGTCCATATTCCGTTCGCCATGCCCTTGGTGCCGTAGATGAAAAGCAGGGCGAGGGTGATGAGGAAGGACGGGAAGGACAGGAACACGTCGATGAACCGAGCGACGGCTTTCCCGCCGGGGAACGGCACAAAGGCGATGATCAGCGCGAGCGCGAATCCCAGCACGAGACACCCGACCGTCGCCCCGGCGGCCAGCCACACGGTGGTCCCGAGCGCCTCCCGGAACGCTTCGGACGCGAAGACGTCGGAGTAGGGCCGAAGGGAGGTCCCACCGGTGTCGGGCTGAACGGACTGCTGGACGACGAGGGCGAGGGGGTAGAGAAAGAAGAGGGCGAGGGCGGCGACGGGCGGCAGGGCCCAGAGAATGCGGGGCACGCGCCGCTTCGGCGAGGCGCCACCGCCGGGCCGTTCTCTCTGTGGGCGGGCGTTCCGCACGGCGGAACGGGCGGGCACAGCCTCCACTGCCGGGTCACTGTCAACGAGGCGTCCACCGGGACTAGCCATCGGTCACCCCACCCGCCAGCAACACCGCATCCTCCGGTGCAAAGTGCAGCGTGACCTCGTCACCGACCCCCGGCGGGGACCGAAGCTCCCGCAGGTCCGCCTTGACCCGCTGCCCGGCGACATCGACGTACAACCGATGGGTGGCCCCCCGCCACTGCACCTCGGCCACGCGCCCGGAAAGGGCGTTGGGACCGTCCCCGAGCCCGACCAGATGCGGCCGCACGCACAGCGTGGCGGTGGCGCCCCGGGCAGCCTCTCCCGTATCGACCTTCAGGTCAGTCCCACCGAACGAAACAACACCGGACCCCACCCGCACCGAGAGGAGATTCGCGTTCCCCACGAATGACGCCGTGAACTCAGTACGAGGCGCCCGGTAAAGCTCCTGCGGAGTACCGCAGTCCTGCAACCGCGCCCGGTCCATGACGGCAATGCGATCCGCAAGAGTGAGCGCCTCGACCTGGTCATGCGTGACGTAAAGAATGGAGACGTCCGGCAACTCCCGGTGCAGCCGGGCAAGTTCCCCCAGCATCCCCGACCGCAACTGCGCGTCAAGCGCGGAAAGCGGCTCGTCGAGCAACAGCACCCCCGGCCGGATGGCCAACGCCCGCGCAATGGCGACCCGTTGCTGCTGCCCGCCGGAAAGCTCCCGGGGAAACCGCCGCGCGTAGGAAGCCATCCCCGTCATCTCGAGCGCTTCGGCGACCCGCCCCGGAATCTCGGACTTGGGCACCTTCTGCGCCTTCATGCCGAAGGCGACGTTCTCGGCGACCCGCATGTGCGGAAAGAGCGCGTACTGCTGGACGACCATCCCGATCCCCCGCTGATGCGGCGGAAGGCCGGTGACATCGCGCTCCCCGATGAACACCCGCCCGGAGGCCGGCCGCACGAACCCGGCGACGGCCCGCAGCGCGGTCGTCTTCCCCGAGCCGGACGGGCCGAGCAGGGCCATGACCTCGCCGGGCTCGACGGTCAGGTCGAGCTGGTCGAGGACGGTGTTCTTGCCGTAGGCGACCGAGACACGATCGAAGCGGATGCCGCTGCTCATGCGGGTGCCGCCGCTCGTACGGATGCCGCTGCTCATTCCTCGACACCCCGGAGGACGGCGGGCAGTTCGGCGACGGAACCGAGGACGTGCGTGGCGCCCGCGGCCCGCAGCGCCGCGTCGTCGTGCGCCCCCGTCAGGACCCCGGCGACGACCGAGGCCCCGGCTCGTACGCCGCTGAGCATGTCGTACGCCGTGTCGCCCGCGACGGCGATCTGCCGGACGCCGTCCACCGCCCCCGTCCGCAGGAAGGCGCTGAGCACCATGTCCGGGTACGGGCGCCCCCGGCCCCCCGCGTCGGCGGGGCACAGCGTCAGCTCGACCAGGTCGCGCCAGCCCAGCGCGGCAAGGATGGCGTCCTGCGTGACCCGGGCGAACCCGGTGGTCAGCACCACCGTCCGCCCCTCGCCCCGCAGCTCCTCGATGGCCTCCCTCGCCCCGGCGACCGGCGCGATCCGGCCGCCGTCGACGAGTTCCCCGTACGCCTTCTCGAAGGCCGCGTTGCCCCGCCGGGCAAGGTCCTCGTCCCCGAAGAGATGCCGGAAGACGGAGATCTTGGACTCGCCCATGGTGGCGCGTACGTAGTCCAGCTTCTCGGCGTGATCGGCGGAACCCGGCTCGACGCCGAGTTCCCGCGCGGCGGCGGCGAAGGCCTCCTCGACGAGCCCGCCGTCCGCGACGGTCGTACCGGCCATGTCGAGCACGACCAGCCCGCGGCGCTCGTTCACCATGTTGTCCCGCAACTCCCTCACCATCCCAACTCGTCGGCGGTCTTCTCGGCGATCGCGGGCGAGCACGTCATGCCGCGCCCGCCGGGCCCGGTGACCAGCCACACGCCCTCGCGCACCTGCTGCCGGTGCACGACGCGGGTCGTGTCGACGCACTGCGCGTACACCCCGGCCCAGCGCCGCCTGATCTTGGGCAGCGGGCGGCCCAGGAAGCCCTCGACGACCTCGGTGAGGTGGTCGTAGGGGTCTTCGAGGGTGTCGAAGGCGAAGGGGTGCTCGTACTCGTGGGTGTCGCCGATGGTCAGGCCGCCGTCCTTGCGCTGCACCATGAGCAGCTGCATCTTGTGCGCGGCGGCGGTCGGGGTCTGCGCCTGCCCGGCGTTGAGCGCGTCCAGGGCGTCCGACTTGTACGCCGGGTAGTAGCGGAAGCTGTCCGCGTCGGCGACGGAGGTGGTGAGCGCCTCGCCGAGAGGTTCGGTCTGCATCATCTGGAGGCGTACGCGGCGCACGGGCAGGTCGGGTCCGGCCAGTTCGCGGACGAGACCGCCGAGCCAGGCGCCGGTGGCGAGCACGACGACGTCACCGGTGTGTACGTCGCCGTGGTCGTCCCGCACCGCGCTCTCGCCGACGACTTCGCGGACCTCGCGGCCGGGCAGGAAGGTGTAGCGGGGGGATCGCAGCAGGGCTTCCCGCAGCCGGAGCTGGGCGGTGCGCGGCTCGACGGCGGCGTCCCGCTCGCACCACAGACCGGCGGTGAACTCGCCCCGCAGTGCGGGGTTGAGGGCGCGGGCCTCGTCGGCGCCGAGCAGCTTGTAGCCGCGGGCCGCCGCGTCGGGGCGGGCGAGGGCGGCTTCGGCGACCGCGCGCTCGCGTTCGTTGCGTACGAGGGTGAGGGAGCCGTTGGCCCGGAAGCCGATGCCCTCCACCCGCGCGCCTATCTCCTCCCACAGCGCGCGGGCCCTGAGCGCGGTGTCCAGCTCCTCGCCCCCGGCGCGGCCGCTCACCCATATCTGCCCGAAGTTGCGCAGGGAGGCTCCCCGGGCCTCGCTCTCGCGCTCGATCTGTACGACCTCGTGGCCGCGTTCCACTGCGTGCCAGGCGTGCATGGTTCCCACCACGCCGGCTCCTACGACGATGACTCTCACGGCGGCAACGCTGCTGGGAGCGGGTGACCCGCCGCGGTCGAGTCGGCAACGGGACGGTGAACGGCCACCCAAGCTTGGACCAGACCCGTTACGTTTCCGTTATTTGCAGTGGCCGTGCGGGAGGCGGGAGTTCAGGAGCCGCTGCCGCCCAGATGGGTGGTGAAGGAGAACCGGTCGCCCCGGTAGAGGGTGCGGACGCGCTCCAGGGGGTGGCCGGAGGTGTCACGCGAGACGCGGTGGATCAGCAGCATGGGCAGGGCGGGCGGGGTGCCGATCAGGAGGGCTTCGCGGGGAGTGGCGAGCACCGTCTCGATGCGTTCGTCGGCGTCGCCGAAGGAGATGCCGAGCCGGTCGCGGAGGTAGGAGTAGAAGGAGGAGTCGGGCTCGAAGTCGCGGTCGAGCGCGGGGACGCGGGCCACGGCGACGTAGGTGCTCTCCAGGCCGACCCGCTCGTCGTCGGCGAGCAGTACGCGCTCCATGTGCCAGACGGGCTCGTCCTGTTCGACGCCGATCTCGGCGGCGAGGGCCGCGGGGGCGGGGAATCGATCGAGGGAGATGAGATGCCGCCCCGGGGTACGCCCCTGCCTGCGCACCCCTTCCGTATAGCTCGCGAGGGACAGCGGCTGCTCCAGTTTGGGCCCCGCGACGACGGTGCCGCGCCCCTGCCTGCGCAGCCGCCCTTCGAGCAACAGCTCGCGCAACGCCTGCCGCACGGTCTCCCTGGCGACTTCGTACCGCTCGGCTAGATCCCGCTCGGTCGGCAGCGTCTGCCCGTCCCCCAACTCCTCTATCAGCTCGGCGATCCTGGCCTTCACCGCGTAGTACTTCGGGATACGTCCGTGCTCGGGGATGCCGGACCGAATGGGAGCGCCGGGCACCTGACCGAGCAGGTGGGCGGGCGGGCGCGGGGGGTGCTGCGGGGGGTTCGGGTTGTCCACCCGGGGATGTTCCCAGACGTATGTGAACGGGCGGGTGAACACAGGGTGCGGGGCGATGGCTCCGCACCGGGGGTGTGCTCAGCGTCGCCGTGCGGCCCGCAGTCGTCTGGTGGCCGTGATGAGGGACCAGCCTGCGGCGAAGAGGGCGGCGGCGACGGCTGCGACGCCGAGCAGGGCGCGGGGGCCCGTGGCGGCCAGTTCGTCGGCGTACGAGGAGCCGTCGCCGTCAGGGCGTTCGTTGCCGCCGCCGCTGCCGCCCCCTCCGTCCCGGCCCGCGTCCACGCTGCCCTCGGGTTGCTCCTCGGCGCCCACGCCGCCCGTGTCACTGGCCCCGCCCGTGGGGTCGCCGGTGGTGTCGTTGCCCTCGTTGCCCTCGATGTCGAACGGATAGTCGGCGGACTCCCCGACCCAGTCGCCGTCGTCGTCGCGGCGCTGGACCACGGCCGCGGAGATCACGGCGTGTTCGGACTGGGCCTCGGAGGTGAAGGAGAGCCGCACCTTGACGGTGCGGGTCTTTCCCGCCCTGACCGTGAAGCCGGGGAATCCGCCGTCGAAGACACCGACGTTCTCGTCCCTGTCCGTACGCTCGAAGTCCACGGTCCGCCAACGCTTGCCGTCATGGAACTCCAACTGGACCTGCCGGGGCCGCAGCTCGCGTTCCTTGTCGACGATGACGACGACCGGGTGGATGTCGCCGCAGGTGCCGCGGGTGGTGTTGGCCAACTCGACGGACCAGCTGCGGTAGCCGCCACCGGCTTCGTAGGTCGGGGGCCCGCCCCGGATGCGCGTACCGATGGGGAAGTCCTCACCGCTGGGTGCGGAGCAGGTGGGCGGCTGGGCTGCCTGCGGCTGCCGCGGGGCCACCGCGTCGCTCACCGGCAGCCCTTGCGCGGCGGCGACAGGTACCGCTCCGGACGCGAGGGCGGCGGCGCAGATGCCGGAGGCGAGGGAGCGGCACAGTCGCATGTGGGGGGCCTTTGCTGAGCGCGGAGCGGGCGGGCAGGGCGGGAGCGGGGGCCGTATGACACGGGTCATGGCCCGCGACCCTGCCACCCCGCGCCCCTTCCCCGCCCTCGCCACAACCCCGTACACCCGACTGGACGGCGCAAGTCCCTCCTATCAGCTGACTTTCCGTTAAATGCGGCTGATGGGGTGGCGGCTGCTCCGGGGGCGGTGGAGCCGCCGTCTGCCCCAACCACCAGGGAGGCCCCTTGATCCGGCACGCAGAAGCACCGCCGACCTGCGCCCCCTCTGCTCCCGATGGGCCCGCGGCCCCTACCCCCGCCCCACCGCGAAAGCCACATCCGCTCGCCCGAACACCGGTGCGAGGACCAGCTGTGCCGCGCCCTCCGCCACACCCCTGTCGCCCCCGGACGCGACCGTCACCGGGATCTCCCTGCCTCCGCCGCCCCGCCGGGCGCGTGCCGTGACGACCGCTGCCACTCCCCGTACGAAGCGCTCCTCGTCCGCCAGGACTGCCCGGCCGCCGAGCAGGACGCGGTCGATGTCGAGCAGGCTGACCAGGTTTCCCGCCCCCGCCCCGAGCACCCGCGCCGCCTCGTCGAGGTCTCCCCGCGCGACCGCCGCCAGGCACAGCGCCTCGATGCAGCCCCGGTCGCCGCACCCGCACTCGGGGCCGTCCAGCTGGATCACCTGGTGGCCGAACTCGCCCGCCCCGGTCCGCGCCCCGCGGTAGAGCCCTCCGCCCAGGACGAGGCCCGCGCCGAGCCCCGTACCGAGGTGCAGATACGCGAAGGACTCCGCCACCCCGCCGAGCGCGAGCCCGAGCGCGGCGGCGTTCGTGTCCTTGTCCACGACCACCGGCAGCCCCAGCCGCTCCGCGAACGCCTCCCGCAGCGGAAAGCCGTCCCACGCAGGGAATCCTGTGACGCGGTGCAGGACCCCGTCGGCGTGGTCGAGAGGCCCCGGCAGCGCGACCCCGACCCCGAGCAGCCCCCCGCCGGACGACGGCACCCGCGGCCGGATCAGCTCCCGCACCGCGCCCACCGCCACGTCCACCAGCGCCCGGGCACCGGCGGCGAACTCCAGCGGCGCCCGCCGTTCCGCGACCACACGCCCCGTCAGATCGGCGAGCACCGCCGTCAGTTCGTCGCGGTCCAGGTGGAGCCCGACCGCGTGCCCCGCATCCGGAACGAGCCGCAGCAGCGTCCGCGGCTTGCCGCCCGTGGACGCGCGACGCCCCGCCTCCGCCGCGAGCCCTTCCGCACGGAGCCGCGCGGTGATCTTGCTGACGGCCTGCGGTGTGAGCCCGGTCCGCTCGGCCAGTTCGAGGCGGCTTATGCCGGCCTCGCCCGCCGTGCGCAGCAGATCGAGCACCAGGGCGGCGTTGTGCCCGCGCAGCGCGAGGAGGTTCACCCCGGCGCCCGCCCTGCCGCCACCGTTCCCGCGGCTACCGCCACCGTCACCGCCGCCACCATCGACCCCCGCATCAGTCCTGTTCACACCCCCATTGTCGCGCGCGCTTGCGCTTTGGCAACAGCGTTGCTTAAGTGGAACGCATGACTGGTATCGGCTCCACTGGCTCCCCTCTACGCGTAGCCCTCGTCGGATACGGCCTCGCGGGCTCCGTCTTCCACGCCCCGCTGATCGCCGCCACCGAGGGCCTCGTCCTCGACACGGTCGTCACGTCGAACCCCGAGCGGCAGGCACAGGCCCGCGCCGAGTTCGGCGACGAGCTGCGCTTCGCCGCGTCGGCCGACGACCTCTGGGCCCGCGCGGACGAGCTCGACCTGGTGGTGATCGCCTCCCCGAACAAGACGCACGTGGCGCTCGCGACCGCCGCCCTCAAGGCGGGCCTGCCGGTCGTCGTGGACAAGCCGATCGCGGGCACGGCCGCCGAGGCCCGCGAGCTCGCCGCCCTCGCCGACGACCGCGGACTGCTGCTCTCCGTCTTCCAGAACCGCCGCTGGGACAACGACTTCCGTACGCTCCAACAGCTCGTCGCCGACGGCGAACTGGGCGACGTATGGCGCTTCGAGTCCCGCTTCGAGCGCTGGCGTCCGCAGCCCAAGGGCGGCTGGCGCGAGTCCGGAGACCCCGAAGAGATCGGAGGTCTGCTCTACGACCTCGGGTCCCACGTGGTCGACCAGGCGCTCGTGCTCTTCGGCCCCGCACAGACCGTGTACGCCGAGTCCGACGTCCGCCGCCCCGGCGCCGAGGCCGACGACGACACGTTCATCGCCATCACGCACACGGGCGGCGTCCGCTCGCACCTGTACGTGAGCGCCACCACCGCCCAGCTCGGCCCGCGCTTCCGCGCCCTCGGCTCGGCGGCGGGCTACGTGAAGTACGGCCTGGACCCGCAGGAAGCCGCACTCCGCGACGGCAAGCGCCCCGCGACAGAGGACAGCTGGGGCGAGGAACTCGAATGCATGTGGGGCCGCGTCGGTTCCGGCGAGTCCCCGCTGACCGGCGGCGGCAACCCGGTCAAGACGCTGCCGGGCGACTACCCCGCCTACTACGCCGCCGTGGCCGCCGCGCTCCGCGGCACCGGCGACAACCCCGTCTCGGCGTACGAGGCCGCATCGGCGCTCGACGTCCTGGAGGCGGCACGCCGCTCGGCCCGCGACGGTGTGACGGTGGTCGTATGACGACGCCCGCCGCACCGACGATGGAGGAGCTGGAGACCCAGGAACTCCGCCTGGTCCTGCCCCACTTCACGTACGAGGACGCCTGGGCGCTCGGCACCCTCCTGGTCGACCTGGCCCGCGAACGCCAGGCCCCCGTCGCCGTCGACATCACCCGCGGCGGCCAGCAGCTCTTCCACGCCGCCCTGCCGGGATCGACCCCGGACAACGACGCCTGGATCGCCCGCAAGCGCCGCGTCGTCGAGCGCTACGGCTGCTCGTCGTTCCTGGTCGGCACGCGTTTTCGCGCCAAGGGGACGACGTTCGAGGACTCCTCGCGCCTGGACCCGGACGTGTACGCGGCACACGGCGGCGCGTTCCCGATCGCGGTACGGGGCGCGGGCGTGATCGGCACGGTGGTGGTCTCGGGCCTCCCGCAGGCGGCGGACCACGCACTGGTGGTGGAGGCGCTGGAGCGGTTCTTGGAGAGTTCGGCGTAACGCGGAGCGGAGGCGCCCCGTCAGGGGCGCGGGGAACTGCGCGACAAGCCACGACGCACCCGCAGACGACGTCGGCGTCCGCGGGTGCGTCCGTGTGCGTTCACGGGGCCACGGACCCCCGGGGTCCGGAGGCCCCAGGGCCCGGAGACCTCGGGGCCCAGGATTCCGCCGCGCCCCCGCCCCGAAGGGCTACGCGTCCTTCAGCTCCTGGCGCTGCCTGCCGAGCCCGTCGATCTCCAGCTCCACCACGTCCCCGGCCCGCAGGTACGGCTTCGGCTCCGGCTGCCCCATGGCGACCCCCGCCGGCGTACCGGTGTTGATGACGTCACCCGGGTACAGGGTCATGAACTGGCTCACGTAGCGCACCACTTCCGCCACCGGGAAGATCTGCTGGGCCGTGGTCCCGTCCTGCTTCAGCTCGCCGTTGACCCAGAGCTTGAGGGACAGCGCCTGCGGGTCGGGTACCTCGTCGGCCGTCACGAGCCACGGGCCCAGCGGGTTGAACGTCTCGCAGTTCTTGCCCTTGTCCCACGTGCCGCCGCGCTCGATCTGGAACTCCCGCTCCGAGACGTCGTGCGACACCGCGTACCCGGCCACGTGCGCGAGCGCCTCGGCGTCCGACTCCAGGTAGCGCGCGGTGCGCCCGATGACGATCGCGAGCTCCACCTCCCAGTCGGTCTTCACCGACTTGCGGGGCACCAGGACGGTGTCCTCGGGGCCCACCACCGTGTCCGCGGCCTTGAAGAAGATGACGGGCTCGGCGGGCGTCGCGGCCCCGGTCTCGGCCGCGTGGTCGTGGTAGTTCAGGCCGATGCAGACGACCTTGCCGATCCGGCCCACCGGCGGCCCGACCCGCAGCCCCTCCGCGACGAGCACGGGCAGCTCGCCCGATCCGGCGGCGGTCCGGACCCGGTCGAGCGCGGCCGGGTCGGCCAGCAGCGCCCCGTCGATGTCCGTGACGGTCCCTGACAGATCCCGCAGCGTGCCTTCGGCGTCGAGCAGCGCCGGGCGCTCGGATCCCGCCGTACCGACTCGCAGCAGCTTCATGGTCAATCTCCCTTGGTCGAGCGCGACCGGTCCGCTGTGACCGCCCGCGTGGCCCGGCCGATGGGTTGCGGCCATCGGAGGATTGGAAGATCCTCCAAGGTCACCGTCCATCCCGCAAGACCCTGTTCACGGACCGGACCGTTACCCGGCGGTAGCTCACACCGCGTAGCTCACCCGGCGGCAGGTGACCCGGCGCCGGGTCACCCCGCGGCAGCCAGCGCCCCGGCGCCGATCGGCACGTCGCGGTAGAGGACGGCCCGCTCGACCGCGCTCCAGGTGGTGCTGGTGACCACGTACAGCGCGGCGGCCAGCGGCACGAAGGCCACGGTGAACAGCGTCATGAACGACATGAACGGCATGACCTTGGTGATCGCCCCCATGCCGGGCACCTGCTGGCCCGCGTCCCCCGCGGGCGTGGCGGCGGCAGTCGCGGCCATCTGCGTCTTCGTACGCCGGAAGTTGAAGGTCGCGACGGCGGCCACGATCGCGAAGAGCGCGAGGTAGACGAGCCCCTGCGCCCCGAAGGGGCCGCCGTCGCCGAGCGCGTCGGCCCAGCGCCCGCCGAGGGGCGCGGCGAAGAGCTTGTGGCCAAGGAGCGCGTTGGCCTCGCCGCCGATGCTGGAATTCGAGAACAGGTGGTAGAGCAGGAAGAACGCCGGAAGCTGGAACAGGCTCGGCAGGCACCCGGAGAGCGGCGAGACCTTCTCCTCGCGGTGCAGTTCGAGGACCGCCTTCTGGAGCTTCTCGGGGTTCTTGGCGTGCTTCTTGCGCAATTCGGCGATCTGCGGGTTCAGCCTGGCGCGCGCCTTCTGGCCGCGGGCCGACGCCCGCGACAGGGGGTGGACGAGGAGCCGTACGCACGCGGTGAAAAGGACGATGGCGGCGGCCATCGCGGAGACGTGGAAGACGGGTTCGAGCAGATCGGCGATGGAGCCGACCAGATCAGCGAAAAGGGACATGAAACCGGACATGGAGAAGCCCTCCGGGGGGTCTCGTCGTGCCGAGGAAAAGGGGCGGATGCTCTTTTCGGCGTGACGGCCCGCGGCGGGTCCAGGTCAGTCGGTACTTCCCTTGGTCCCCTACGCGGCCGTCATGACGAGACGGCCCGGTGCTCGGGGGCGCCTGCGCCCGGAGGCGTCGGGATCGCGCTGCGGCAGGAACGCCGTGCGCTTCTCGCGGTCGCGGATGGCCGTACGGACCCGGGTGCGGGGCACGGCGGGGGCGCAACGCGCGGCGATGAGCGAACAGACGGCGAGCGCGGAGCCCGCGGCGGCGGTCGCGGCGAGCGCGACGGCGGCGGTGAGGCTGCTCGCGTCCAGGAGGACGACCTCGACGAGGATGAAGAGGAGGAGCCCGGTGGGCCGGAGGGCGGTCTTCCAGCCACGAATCAGATCCTGCATGGCTTTCCGTCCCCCTCTCCTCAAGATGCTCGCTGCTCGCTGCTACGACTACTGCCGTTATACAGGATCGGCGCGGGCGCCCGTAAGGACAGCCTTCCGGAGGGCCCTGGTCCCTACCGCCTACCGGGGCCGCATGACTCCCTACCGGGGCCGCATGGACCGCAGCTTCCCCCACACGATGAGCCGGTACTTGGAGGTGTACTCGGGGGTGCAGGTGGTGAGGGTGATGTAGTAGCCGGGAGAGCTGTAGCCGTGCCCGGCTTTCACGAGGCTGCGGGGGACGGCCCGGATGACGCCGCTGTCGCGGGCGGAAGTCTGGGTGAGGACTTTGTCGACGACGTAGGTGTAAACAGCTCGCTTGGTCTCGACGACCACCTCGTCACCGTCCGCAAGGCGGTTGATGCGGCGGAAGGGCTCGCCATGGGTATTGCGATGCCCGGCGAGGGCGAAGTTCCCGCCCTGCCCGGGCTGGGCGGTGCGCGGGTAGTGCCCGACGTACCCCTTGTTGAGCACGGCACTCTTGCTCACCCCCTCGGCGACGGGCACGCGTATCCCGATGCGGGGAATGCGCAGGACGGCGTAGGCCTGGTCCCAGCGGGGGGCGGGGGCGGCGACGGTTTGCCGGCGCGGGGCGGGCCGCTGCTGCCCGGCGGGGTCGGGGCCGGGCCCGCCACTCTCGGGCGCGGCGGCGTCCCCCGAGGAACCGCCGCCGTCCGAGGAACCGCCACCGTCCGACTGCCCGCTCCCCCATGCCCCCTCCCCCTCCCCCTCCCCCTCCCACTCCCGCTCAAGAGCCCGCACCTGACGCTCGGCGCCTTCGCGGGCCTGGCGATTGGTCCACCAGAGCTGATGGACGACGAGAAGCAGCAGCACAAGCCCGCAGGTCACGGCGGCCTCGGCGCCGCCCCACACAAGACGGGCGGCACGCCCCCGCCGACCACGACGCCCCTGCACCACAACAGGAACCCGCTCCACCCGCTCCCGCACGCCGGCACCGCCCCTCCCGAGAGGGCGGCAGGTTAAGCCCAAGCCGGCGAACTAGCCATGGCGATCACACCACCGAACGACGAAGAGGCGTCCACGCTGATCTGCACGGCAACCCTCCTGCAACGCCCCCACTCGGCAGTACGGTGTCCCGTATGCGCCCCGACACGCCTGCTGACCACATCGCCGAAGCCGAGCGCCTGGAGCGGACTGCCGGCTTGTACCCCGAGGACACCGAGCACCTGCTGCTCCAAGCCGCGGCCCACCTGGAACTGGCGGGCGAACGCGACCGCGCGACCACCCTCTACGACCGCCTCCTGGCCCCGGACGCCCCCCAGCGTGCGTCGGCCCCGACCCTGATCCGCGCCCTGAAGGCGTCGAACCTCTGGGAGTACGGCCACGAGGCGGAGGCCAGGGCGATCATCGACGGAGTCCGCGCGGCGGCCCCGCGCGACCCTGCGCCGTGGGTGATCGCGGCGGAGTCCCTGGAGTCCCACGACGAGCTGGCACAAGCGCAGGAGACATTCACGGAGGCGCTGGAACTCCTGCTCCCGCAACCGACAGGGGACGGCACCCCGCCGGCCCCGTCCTACGAACAACGCCCGCTGCTGTTCGGCCGCCACAGGGTGCGCCGCTTGCTGGGCGCGGAACACGACGCGTGGGACGCCTTGGCGGACCAGATCTCGTCCTCCCCGGTCCCCCTGGACGAACTGCACGACCCGAAACGAATCTGGTCCCTGGGCTCGGACAACCCGGCGGAACTCCGCGCGGAAATCTCCCGCATCCAGGCGGAACTGGGCTCGTACAGGGAGGCCCTGTCGCGCCCATTCCCGGTAGCGGTCCTGCACTGGCCGACAACGGAACTGACGGAACTCCTGACGGCGTACCCGTCCCTGGAATCCGAATACCCCTCGCACGAGGCGCACTTGTCGACCATAGAGGCGTCGCTGAGGGAACTCTCCGCGTCAGGCACCCCAAACCTGGGAATCGTCACGGGCACGGTCCCGTCGTACGAGGCTTTCGCGGCATCGGAGGGCGCCCAGCCGACGGACGTATCCCTGCTCCCCCAATACGCGACCACACTTGCGGCCCGAGGCCGGGCGGTGGGATGGCCGCCGGAGGGCAACACGGAGTGCTGGTGCGGCTCGGGCAATACGTACGCCCAGTGCCACGGGGGCCAGGAGCACTAGAGGAAGGCGGACGGCATAAGGGACCTTCCCCCCTCATCCAGGAACTAGGTCCCCTATGTCCGACCTCTGCAGTACCGTCACACTGATTCAGTTCGATCGTCGGGCCGCCCCCTCCCCCCACGCAGGCCACGACCTGCGTGCGCGAGGAAGATCATGGCTTATCAGCCCAGCTCCGCTTGGGAGTACGACGTTCCCACGACGGGCAGCGCCCACCTGCCCCCGGATGCCGGATACGGCAAGGCACTGACCAATCAGGGCTACAGCTTCGAGGTCGCTGTGGCCGACCTGGTCGACAACTCGATCGACGCGGGCGCCGACAAGGTCGTCGTGCATTTCCTGCGGGACGCCGAGCAGATCCTCTCTCTCCTGATCATCGACAACGGCCGCGGGATGGACGACTCGCGCTTGGACGCCGCGATGACCATCGGCAGGCGCCGCGATTACGGTGACGGTGCCCTCGGCATGTACGGAACCGGCCTCAAGGCGGCCTCCCTCTCCCACGCCTCTTCCCTGACGTTGGTCAGCCGCACCAAGCGCAGCCGCGCCGCAGGGCGTCGCCTGACGGCCGAGGGCATCGAGGACAGTTTCCGCTGCGACACAGTCGACCCGCGCTATGCGCAGGACCTGGTCGACCGTTACGACGGCATCATCGAATGGCACGGCACTATCGTGCGCTGGGACCAGGTACGCACCTTCCAGACAGTTGCCCGTGGTCAGAGTGACCAGTACCTGTCGAAGGCGATATCCCGCCTGGAGACACACCTGGGTTTGTACTTGCACCGCTTCCTCCAGCGCGGACTCCAGCTCGACATCGCCGTGTGGGACGTAAGCCCGGGCAGCGACGGCCGCGGTGGCTGGGAGGAGCTTGACCACATCAGCGTGGAAGCCCTGGATCCGTTCGCCTACAAGGTGCCGGGCAGGGCGAAGTACCCCCGCAAGTTCACTGCGACCGTGGAGGGCGCGGGGGACGTGCCGCTGATCGCGCACATCTGGCCGGCCAAGTCCAAGCAAGCAGGTTTCCGACAGATCGGCGCACTGGCTGAGCGGCAAGGCTTCTACTTCTACCGCAACGACCGACTCGTCCAGGCAGGCGGCTGGAACGGTCTGCGCAATCCGGAGAGCCACCTCGTCCTGGCCCGCGTCGAGGTCGATCTGCCTGTCTCCGACAACTCCGTCTTCAGCCTCGACGTGAAGAAGGAAGGGGTAACCGTCACCCCGGCATTCACGCTCGGTGTGGAGAAGGCGGCAGACGGCACAGGGAACGCCTTCCACACGTACCTCGACGACGCGGAGGCCACTTATCGAGACGGCGCGAAGCGGTCGGAGATCGTGCGCAAGGCGGTGACTGCGCCCGGCAAGGGGCTTGACCCCAAGGTCAAGCGGGTCATCAAGGAGGAGCTGCCCGAAAAGCCGGGTGAGGAACCGATCGCCTTCAGCTGGTCGCCGCTGCCTGACAACCGCTTCTTCGACCTTGACCGCGAGACGAACGTCGTTCTTCTCAACAAGTCCTTCCGCGAGGACTTCAACGACGGGCGCCGTGGCGGTTCCAACGATGCCCCTGTGGCCAAGACGCTCCTCTACCTCCTCCTGGAGGACTGCTTCGGTCTGGGCCGTTGGGAGAAGACCCGTCAGGACCGTATCGAGTACTGGAACACGATCATGCTGGCGTCGGTCGCCGCACAGCGCGAGCGCCGCGAACGAAGCGCAGATCCGTCCTCCTCATGATCCGCCCTCCTGGCTCAGCCTTCTCTTCCCGTAAGGACCCCGCCCCATGAGTGACACACATGATGTGAGCGACGCCCTCCTGGCGATTCACTCTTCTGCCCTGGCTGGCATGGGCAGCAGTCCCCGGCACTTCACCCGTTGGGCCGCGCTCGCCGCTGACGAGGATCACCCCGACGCCGATCTGACCGAGGAGACATTCCGGTCGCGGCGGCGCGCGGGGGCCGCGGGGCCGCGGGGGGTGGGGGGGGGCCGCCAGAAACCCCAGGGGGTAGGCCCGGCCGGCGC
>NZ_JBNNJZ010000043.1:0-11710 GCF_050270335.1 Streptomyces sp. NPDC059900 | reverse complement strand
GAGACATTCCGGTCGCGCCTCGTCGCGGGCGACGAGGCGCTGCTCGCTTTGTGGAGCCGCTACCTGAACGCCTGGGACTTCGCCCGGTCGGCCTCCTGGTCGGCCGACACCGCGCCCCGCACGCGGGCCAGGCGTGAAGCCGCGTACGAACGGCTGCAGTTTGGGCCAGACCTGTGCAAGGCCTTTGACGAGGCGATCAGAGTCTCGGAAGAACCTGGAGCCACAGTAATCACTCGTGAGTTCACCCCCTGGTACACCCAGGAACGAGCGTCGGCGCATGCCTTCTACTGGCATGCGTATGAGAGAAAGCTGCGCGCCAAAGGATGGTCCGGTGCCGCGATCGCCGGCCTGGACGAGGCGAGCCACGCCGTCGTCGAACGCCTCACCGACCCCGAGCAGGCTGCCGCACGCCAGGCGAAGGGCTTGGTCGTCGGGTAC
The DNA here is from genome assembly GCF_050270335.1 of Streptomyces sp. NPDC059900. NCBI lineage: Bacteria > Bacillati > Actinomycetota > Actinomycetes > Kitasatosporales > Streptomycetaceae > Streptomyces > Streptomyces sp. NPDC059900. The sequence goes on along the minus strand of NZ_JBNNJZ010000043.1, from coordinate 11,272 downwards.
GTCCAGTCAGGCAAGACCGCCAACTTCACGGGCGTCACAGCCAAGGCGATCGATGCCGGGTACCGACTGGTCATCGTTCTGGGCGGCACGCTGAACATGTTGCGGGCACAGACCCAGCGCCGCCTCGACATGGAGTTGATCGGCCAGGAAAACATCTTGCGTGGCGGGAATCTTGACGACGTCGACAGCCTCGTCGGCATCGACTACGTGGGGGACGACACTGACTGGCCCGACTTCGTGAGTCACGAGGGCCGTCCTTCCGCGCGCGGCGCCTTCGACATCGAGCGCCTGACCACACGTGACAACGACTACAAGAGCCTGGCCCAGGGCATCCGTGCTCTCGAGTTCGAGAAGCGCGAGCCGACCCGCCCTCTGCACGACCCGGCGAACCTGCACCACACGGCGGCCCGCATCATGGTCGTGAAGAAGAACAAGTCGGTCCTCACCAAGCTCGTCAAAGACCTCAAGCAGATCCACGGCCTGCTCGGCGAAATCCCCGCGCTGATCATCGACGACGAGTCCGATCAGGCATCGGTGAACACCTCGAACCCGAAGAAGTGGGAGCAGGGCCGAACCGAGCGGACGGCAATCAACAGCCTGATATCCCAGCTCCTCACCCTGCTGCCGCGCGCCCAGTACGTCGGCTACACGGCAACTCCCTTCGCCAACGTCTTCGTCGACCCGAGTGACGGCGAGGACATCTTCCCCACCGACTTCCTGATCTCACTGCCCCGGCCCATGGGCTACATGGGCGTCCAGGACTTTCACGACCTGACCTCGCCACTGCCACCCGAGGAGCGTACGTACGCCAACTCTCAGGAGAAGGCCCATGTACGCAGCATCTACGAGGCCACGAAGGGCGGAGACCATCTGCAGGAGGCGATGGACGCCTTTGTCCTCTCCGGCGCACTGAAGCTTTACCGGGCCGAGCACGGAGTTCCGGAAGGCCCTTTCCGTCACCACACGATGCTGGTTCACCAGTCTGTGAAGACGGACGACCATGCCGATCTCGCCCTTCGTATCAACTCGATGTGGCACGAGGCCGGTTATGCGTCCACCACCGGCCATGCCCGGCTGGGCGCACTATGGTCGGCAGACTTCGCCCCGGTCTGCGAGGCCCGCGCCCCCGAGCTGCCCTCTCCTGCCTCGTACGAGGACCTGCGCCCGTATGTGAGTCGCGCCCGCCAGCTCATCGGCTCCGGCGGCAAGCCGGTCATCGTCGTCAACGGCAATACAGACAGGTACTTCGATCAACTCGACCTGGACTTCGACCGCACCCCGCACGTCTGGAAGATCCTGGTCGGCGGCACGAAGCTCTCCCGCGGCTTCACAGTGGAGGGTCTGACAGTCACCTACTACCGACGCACCACCCAGCAGGCGGACACGCTTATGCAGATGGGTCGCTGGTTCGGCTTCCGGCCCGGTTACCGGGATCTTGTGCGTCTGTACATCGGACGGGAGGAAACGTATGGCCGGGAAAAGACTGCCGACCTGTACGAGGCGTTCGAGGCGGTGTGCCGCGATGAGGAACTGTTCCGCGAACAGCTAGCCAGATATGCGGACCTAGTCGACGGAAAACCACAGCTGACCCCCGCCCAGGTGCCGCCCCTGGTCTCACAGCACCTGCCGTGGCTGAAGCCTGCCGCTCGGAACAAGATGTTCAATGCGGAGTTGGTAGAGGTACGGTCACCAGGCAAGCCCATTGAACCAGCGGCCTACCCTCTCGATCCCAGAGCAACGGCCCGGAACACGGAACGCTGGAGCACGATCCTCGCGGCCCTGAGCGGCAGCGGCACAACCGTCTGCCGACTCCTTCCCGACGCTACGTCACGGCAGGCCCGCACCTTCCGGGCAGCAAGCGCCGTCGTTCCGCACGCAGAGCTGCTCGGGGTACTCGGCGGCTTGGAGTGGGAGAACAGAAACCTGTTTGTGCCGCACCTCACCTACCTCTCTCAGCTGGACGGACGCCTGGCAAAGGTCGAAGACTGGCTCATCCTCGCCCCTCACCTCACGGAGCGGCACCGCATCCCGGCCACGATCCTCGGGCACGGACCCTTCTCCGTCTTCCGCCGCAAACGCCAAGCAGGCAAGACGGCCTTCGGTCGTATCTCAGGCCTGGAACACCGCGCCTACGCGCAGCAGTTGATCGATCATGCGGGCGCTAGTGTGAGTGTCGGTACCACGCCAGAGCTGAGCCCGCAGCGCGGAGCTGTACTGCTCTACCCGGTGATCGACGCCACCACGGACGCCGAGGTGCGATCCGCCGTATCAGCAGGCTCGGTCGGTGCAGCCAACGTAACCATCGCCTTCACCCTCATCCCACCGGAGGCAGCGATCGATTCCAAGCGCCAGCTCATCCGCTTCCGCGCCAAGGACTCCAACCTGCCCGAGGCCGCCATCATTGACAGCCACTAGCTGACTCACAACGGCAGTGGACACGGGTGCCGCTCAACGCCGACCCAAGGCAACTATGCGACTGGAGACGGGAATTGCTCCCATTCGACGACGACGTTACAGCGGCAACTCACATCGCACATGATGGGGCGGCGACGCAAGATGCCGAACTCCTCAAGGTGTCCAAGGCGATCCAAACTCTCGACCCGGAAGGGCTTCGATTCGCGTCGGTCCTCCGCGACACCATCGACATGCTCCTCAACGGCGAAGTGACTGGGCGCTACGACTGGAAAACCCTTTTCAAGACTGAAAAGACGCATGCTGGCACTCTGGTCGAGATCAACTTGCAGCGTGAGTTCAAGTTCAAAGACGGCCTCGCCATGGACTACCAGATCGCCGGTATCGATGTGGATTGCAAGTACTCCCAGCAGTTCGGCGGGTGGATGATCCCCCCGGAAGCGATGGGGCACTTGTGCTTGCTGGTCTGGGCAGACGACTACCAGAGCAGGTGGAGCGCGGGGCTCTTACGTATACGGCGTGAGTGGCTGAATGTCGGGAACAACCGTGACTTGAAGCTGACGGTCAAAGCTGCCCATCGAGACAGGATTCACTGGCTCTGGCGGGACGCTGAGCTGCCTGAGAACGTACTCCTGCACATGGATCCGCACGACCGCGCGGCGGTCTTCGCCTCCGCCTCCGGCCAACAGCGCCTGAACGAACTCTTCCGGCGAGCGCAGAAGCGACGCATCGGCCGGAACGTCGTACGTACGGTCGCACAGCAGAAGGACTACATGAAGCGAGTGCGGGGGAACGGCGGTGCCCGGTCTTCTCTGGCCCCCGAAGGGATCCTGATCATGGGGGACTACGACAGTCACCGCGGAGTCGCGGAGCAGCTCAGGATCAGCGTCCCGAAGGAGGGCGAGTTCGTCAGCGTGCGTGTGGCTCGGGCACGGGAGCATCATGGCAACCTGCCTCGTGCCATTCTCGGCGGGCAGGAATGGGTCGTGGCACTGCCAGGAGACATGCCAGAGATGGCTCCGCAACTTCCCTCTCACACCAAGTAGAGGAACCTTCATAGGATGAGCGCCACGTTCGCGACCGATCTTCTTGGCTGGAAGAAAATCGAAAAGTCCGAGAGGCCTGTACCCAACAGCGCTGATACCAACAGCACGCCCTCTAAGGAGCTGGCGCGCTGCATACTCGATGCTCTGGGCCTCGAAAAAGAGAGGGTGCTACCAGACACGCCCAAGAGCTTGGGCCCTGCCCTGGAACTCGCGGTCTGCCGCGACCTGAGAAATGCTCTGCAGCAGTCATCTCCCTCCCACACTTGGCACATCGACCACAAGAAGGTCGTGGCTGACTTCATGCAGTACCGACATCTGCGGAAAATCGCCAGAGCAGTCCGCGAAAACCCCGCGCTGCGAGCCGATCTGGGCCTCGATTACCTGATCAGGCCCGACGTTACGGTGGGACGCACGCAGGCCTCACCGCAAGATGCCGTACCGCCCTTCCTGCACGCAGCTGTCTCCTGTAAGTGGACCATCAGGTCCGACCGCGTTCAGAACGTACGCCACGAGTTCCTGCAGATGATCCGTCACAGGCGGGGCAGGCTGCCGCATCTTGTCGCCGTGACCGCCGAGCCGATGCCCAGCCGCATCGCCGCGATTGCCCGGGGTACAGGGGAAGTCGACGCCGTGTACCACATCGCGCTCGACGCGCTGAAGCAGGCAGTGGAGGCCGTTGGCAGCAGGCAGCAGCAGGACGACCTCGCGGAGTGCATCGGTCAAGGGCGTCTGTTGGCATACGAAGATCTCGCACCAACCTTGGCTAACTGGTGATCAGTACAGAATGAACAAATCTCTCCCACCGCCGGAAGACGGCAGCTGGACACCTCCTGAAGGGTCCTGGGCTTCCTCCGCCGCACGGCGCCGCAATATGCAGGCCATTCGCAGCCGGGACACCAAGCCGGAACAGCTGATCCGCAGACTTGTGCATGCTCAAGGGCTCCGATACCGAGTAGCCGCCAAACCACTCCCCGGACTGCGTCGCACTGCGGATCTCGTCTTCCGCCCAGCGAAAGTCGCCGTATTTGTCGACGGCTGCTACTGGCATGGGTGTCCCGAGCACTACGTTTCGCCAAAGACCAACACCGGCTACTGGTCAGACAAAGTCGCAGGGAATGTGGCACGCGACCGAGACACTGACCAGCGCCTCACAGAGGCCGGATGGCTCGTGCTCCGTTTCTGGGAGCACGAGCCAGCGGACAAGTGCGCGGCCCACATCGCCGCAGAGGTCGAGCGACGCCGCGCTAGTGCCCGCGTGAGCAAGGAAGACGGCTGATCAACTCTTGTCCCGGTCACGATCCCGTGCAGCCTTGAGAACGTCCAGGATGGACGCGCCGACCGCTTTGGCCACAGGAGGCGGGAAGGCATTGCCCACCTGTCGGTACTGCGCCGTTTTACCGGCAGCCTTTTTGCCGTCTTTCACGCCGCCGTCAAAATTCCACCCCGGCGGAAAGCCCTGAATAATCGCGGCCTGCTTCACCGTGAGCATCGGCCCATCTGGCCCGAAAAGGTCACGCCCCTCGGTTTCCTTCTTCTTGGACGTGTCAGGATCATTGGCAACACCAAGCCCTGAGACCCCCAGTTGCTTCCACGCAGCCTTGGCCCGGCTGGGCCCGAGGTCGGCGCCGCCATGCTTCTTCGATCCGCCAACGAGCGTAGGCGCAATGCCGCCGCCCTTGCCCTTGAGCTCCTCGTCGCGCTTGTTTGCCTGCGCGTACCAGCGGCTATAGCTATCGCGAGCGCGCTCGGCGTAACGCCCTTCGAAGTATGGCTCGTACCGCTCGAGCATGGACAACTCGAGGCTCTTCGCAACGCTGACAGGATCTTCATGGGACGGGGTCGGCCACTCGTACTTGACGTCCTTCAGAACCTCATTGCGGATAGCTACGAGGATGGCGCGCGGACGGAGCTGCGGGACACCGAAGTCGCTGGCCTCCAGAACACCCCACTTGCACACTGTGTACCCAAGCCCTGGGTCGTATGCCTGCTCTCCGTCTTCCCCCCGGTAGGTGCCACTCTGGAGCTTGGCCAGGATCCAGTCGCGGTAGTCGGCGAATTTCGGATCCATGATCCCGCGAACGTTCTCGATCAACACCGCACGCGGTTTGAGCTCCTCTACGAGCTCCAGCATCCGCGGGAAGAGATCACGCTCGTCGTCCCTGCCGAGCTGCTTGCCAGCGTGTGAGAACGGGGGGCAAGGCACGCCACCTGCGAGAAGATCCAGGCCTTGGGCCTTCAGCAGCTCGCCGCTCTTCTTCAGATCCCTGGCGGGCTTAAAATCCTTGACGTCTGTAGGCGGCAGGACATCACAGTGCTCCCTCTCCCAGCGCCACGCATCGTGTCTCTCAATGTTGTCTCGGAGCGTGTCCACTGCATGTGGATCAATTTCCACAAGCGCGAGGTGCCTGAACCCGGCCTGATGCAGACCAATGGCCTGCCCACCCGCTCCAGCACAGATCTCCACAGAGGTGTAGACGTGCTCAGGCTCATTCATGTGGGTCATGCCCCCTCCTTACAGATGTGCAGTGGCGGGCACTCTGCGCGCACCACCATCACAGAGGGTGACAGACCCCACTGACAACGAGACCTGACCAAGTGTGCAGCAAGTTCCACAGTTCGCTGAACGCCCCTTCCGCAACGCCGAACGTTCATACGGTATGACTCATGGCGCGCATCGACTGGACCCGGGATGAATTGCTGCTGGCCTGCGAGCTCGTCGTGCAGAACGGCTGGCACGAGCTGCGCCAAGGTGACGAGGGCGTGCTCGAGCTGTCCGATCTGCTTCGATCGCTTCCGACCAACCGGGACGCGGCCGCCAACGACCCCCGATTCCGCTCGCCCAATAGCGTCAGCCGCAAAACGACGGACATCGCGACCGCCCACCCCAGCCATGCTGGGGCCACGACGAGGGGTGGCCGCCCGACAAAAGAGGTCGTCAGCGACTTCTTGGCGCACCCGACGGAGATGGCTGCCGCGGCGGAAGCGATCCGTCAAGGCATCGGATCCGGGGAGCTCCACCGAATACCTCCGCAGCCCGACGAGGCCGGCGAGGACGGGGAATCGACGGCGCGCGAGGGACGGCTTCTGGCTCGGTGGGCCCTGCACCGGGAGCGGAGCCCCGGTCTCCGCAAGCGCAAAATCCAGCAGGCCGAGCGCCGAGGCCAGGTCATACGGTGCGAGGTCTGTTCCTTTGACTTCACGCGTTTCTACGGTGCTTTGGGCGAGGGCTACATCGAGGTCCACCACACCTTGCCTCTCCACATCTCCGGACCAACCGAGACCAGGCTCGAAGATCTCGCCTTCCTGTGCGCTAACTGCCACCGCATGTGTCACAAGAGCTTCCGCGGCGAATCCTGGCGCACACCCGACGCACTCAGGGCGCTGATCCGCACATTCCCGCCCGACGACTCTCACGCCGCCTCCGCTTCCGACTCGTAAAGGGCCTGGGCCCGATCCAGTACGTCGTCAGGGTCGCTGCCCTGTACGGCGAGCCAGTGCAGCAGGTCGGCGATGACGTCGGTGACCGACGCCTCCAGCACGACGTACGTCGGCACGACCGCCGAGCTAGCACCGGAAAGCCGCCGGTACTCGTCGAGCACCGCCGTCGCCCGCTGGACCCGCACGCAGTGCCGCGCGGGCTCCAGCGAGAGCTCGCACCACACAGCCTTGCCCGAGGCAGTGAGCAGGGTGCCCCAGTCCAGGCTCATCGCCGAGAGCAGGTGAAGGCCCCTACCGCACTCCACCGCGCAGTCCTCAGCTCTCACCATGGGCACGGTGTGGCTCTTGTCGTGGAGTTCCACCCTGAGCCGGCCTGCCCTCGACTCCAGGACGAGGGTCGCTGCCGACCCTTCCCCCACGTGTTTGATGATGTTCGTCGCCAGCTCAGTGACAGCCAGCTCGGCCTCGTCGGCGACGGCTCCGGCGCCCCAGCGGCCGAGCATGCGCCGGACCGTCTGCCGCAGCAGCCGCAGCTCCGTAGGCACCGCCTCAAATGGCAGTACACACCGCAGCTGAGGTGCGTTTTCTTCGTAGAAGGACATGGCGAGACTCCCTCTCTGGCCACGTCAGCGCTGCGCCCACCGCAACCGAGCGGCGACGCTGCGTAGCCTTCGTGACGCCGAGTATGGCAGTGAGAAGTCTCGCCATGTAACTTCTCACGAGAATCCATCGAGTGAATCCGGTGGAGCATCAACTTCCGGGCTGCATAGCCTGGTTGCGGCCAGCGAGCACGGCGCCCGCTCCGCCGAGGAGGTAACCGACGTGCCAGCGAGGGCCACCACCCGCCGCCGCCAGCTCGGCGCAACCCTGCGCAAGCTCCGGGCCCGCAAGGGGCTGACGCTGGAAGAGGCCGGTACGCGGGTCGGCGTATCCAAGGCGACCGTAAGTCGCTACGAGATGCGCGAGGGGCCCGTGAAGTGGCTTGTCGTGGAGGCGCTTTGCCGTGAATACGGGGCCACCGACGCTGAGCGGGATGCCCTGGTCGGGCTGGCCAAGGATGCCAAGCAGCAGGGCTGGTGGAGGTCCTTCGCGGACTCCATCCCGGAGAGCATGAACCTGCTGCTCACGCTCGAAGATGAAGCCGTACGCGAGGATCACTTCTCCTGCGTCTACGTCCCCGGACTGCTCCAGACCCGGGCCTACTCCGCCGCCCTGCAACTGGCGAACGAGATAGAGCGCACCCCGGAGGACATCGAGCGTCTCGTCGACATCCGCATGAAGCGCCAGGAGATCCTCACCCGGCCAAAGCCGCCGCGCCTTTGGGCCATCCTCGATGAGTCCGTCATTCGGCGGATCGTGGGATCGCCCGCCATCATGCGTGATCAACTGGACCGGCTGCTGCAAGCCAACGAGTCACCTCACGTCACCCTCCAGGTGCTCCCTTTCTCTCAGGGGGCTCTCGGCGCCGCCCTCGGCAGCTTCGTGATCCTGGGCGGTCAGGAGACGACGCTCGACGTCGTCTATGTCGATCTCCACGTCGGATCGATCTTCATGGAGAAGGATGAGGAGCTGGACAGATACCGACTCGCGTTCGACTATCTCCGCGCAGAAGCCTTGGACATGGGTACGTCTTCCGCCCTTATCCGCCGAGTTCGCGAGGAGATTCAATGACCAGCAGCAGCATCAGTACCGAGCGTGCTCTTGCCGATGAACTGGTGTGGTTCAAGTCGTCCTACAGCGGGGCCAACGAGACCGAGTGTGTGGAGGTCGCCGTTGTGAGCGATCAGGTGTTCGTGCGCGACTCGAAGCGGCCCGCTGACAGGCGCTTCGGCGTTGAGCCGCGTGCCTGGGCCGGGTTCGTCGCCTCCATACGGGACGTACCGCGACCCTGAGTCGACAGGCCCGCAGCAGGGGCTACTCCACCCGTTCGTCCCAGTCGATCCGGTGGTCGAACTGCCACGTCCCCCATACCGCTCCCCCGGTTCCGCCGACCCTCGTTGCCACCGGCAGCAGGGCGTCCCTCAGTGCCCGGCTGAAGGGGCCCGCCGGCTTGGGGGTGGCTGTTCTGGCTGCTGCTGAGGTGGCCGTCGCGGTGGCTGTCGTGTGTTTCAGGATGCGGTCCACTCGGGGGCGGCGCAGGGACTCGTATGCCTTGAAGGCCCTGCCCGGGGGCAAGTCGCGTAGACAGCGGGCCAGTTGTACCGCGCTCTCGGAGGCGAGCGATGCGCCTTGGCCCGATGTGGGAGGCGTCGCGTGGGCCGCGTCTCCGATCAGGGTCATCCTGCCCCTGCTCCAGGTGGTGAGGGGAAGCATCGTTTCTGTGGGGCCCGTGATCAGCAGATCCTCCGGGGCCGTGGCCGCCACGAGGTCCGGTGCCGGGGTGCGGTCGTCCGTGAAGGCCTCCCGCAGGCGCTTCAGCCACTCCCCCGCGCCCACCGCCTGCGCCTCCGCCGACGTCATCGGCTCGCGGTGCGGCAGGTTCACCGACCAGACCGCCGACGCGTCGTCCAGGATCCGATAGGCGAAGTACGCCCTCTTTCCGTAGCACATGTACAACACCCCCTCTGTTGAAGGGAGTTCCGTTTTCGGGACGCGTGCCGTGAACGTGAGCATGCCCGCGTAGTGCGGCTTCGGGGTGGACGGGTCGATCAAGGTCCGCACCGTCGAGCGCAAGCCGTCCGCGCCGATCAGTACGTCCGCCTTCGCCAGTGAGCCGTCCGAGAAGCGGGCCGTCACGCCCGTGCCCGTGTCCGTCGCGTCGAGGAGGCGCTTGCCCCGCTGGAGTGGGATTCCGCGGCGCGCGGCCTCCGCCGCCAGCGCCTCGTGCAGTTCCGTGCGCCAGACGAAGCGCGTGGCGGGGAGGTGCTCGGGCGGGGCGAGCTGGGCCAGGTGCCTGCCCGTCCAGCTGCGCAGGCCCAGGGCGGTCACCGGGGTGCCGATGGCGCGTACCGTCTCCGCCGCGTCGATCGTCTCCAGCGCCTGCTGGCCGTTCGGCGCGATCGTCATACCGCCGCCCGGCGCCGACTTCGCCGTCGAGGTCCCCGCCGGGTTCCCCGTCGCGTCGTACGCCTCGTAGACCGTTGCCTCTATGCCCGCCTTGTGCAGGGCCATCGCCGCCACCGGGCCGGCGATGCCACCCCCGATGACCAGGGCGGTTCGGGTACGGGCAGTGGTTCGCGCGGTCATCTCTACTATCGGTCTCTCGTCGGCGGCGCTGTCGCACGCGCCGCGCGGACGCAGCGCACACCCGCACCAACCTACGCGGCGCAGACCCCATCGCCGCAAGGCTTTCCCGGCGCGTTAGCCTCGGGCCGAAGGCGCATTGTGGGCGCATGAGGGCGTATCGGTGGAAGCCGTGGCGGGAGCCGGCGGCGGAGCCGTGGAAGCGAGGCAGGCGTGACGAAGGTACCGGCAGCAGCAGTGGCCGCCAGTGGGCTCGTCGGAGGGTTCGCCGTCGCCCGGTGGACCAAGAAGCGGCCTCTTGGTGGGGTCGTACTCGCCGCCGCGGGAGCCGCCGCCGCTCAGCAGTGGCGGCAGAACGCGGGGCCGAAGACCGCTGCCGCGCTCAGCACCGCGTACGTCGCCGCCTTCGCCGGGTCGCACCCGCTCGCCAAGAAGATCGGGGCCTGGCCCGCGGTCTTCGGCGTGGCGGGGGGCGTGGGGCTCGCCTCTTGGGCCTTCGTCGACCGCCGCCGGACAGCAGCCTCGGTCTGACCCCCACCGCTGCCTCCCGCGGGACCGTTCAGGCCTCACGGCACGGCCCCTTCAGGCCTCACTGTCCCTGAACAGTCGTGCGAAGCCCGCGACGGCCAGCACCCCCGCCCCCATCACCAGCGCGAAGAGCCCCCACACCAGCGGCAGCGGCAGGATCGCCGCGTCCGGCTCCGGGTGGGCGTCGAAGGAGACGTACAGGAGCGTCGCCGGCGGGCCGGCCACCAGCAGCAGCGCAAGGACGAGGCGGTCGCGGAAGCCGAAGTAGGCAGCGAGGACCAGCATCGTGAGCGCCAGGCCGGTGATGCCGAGTGCCGTCACCGGAGACGTCTCGTTGATCGCACCCGGCGTCTCGGGGCGGTTGCGCAGGTCCCAGGGCAGGCAGAGGAGGTACGCCGCCGTCGCGAGGCCCGCTCCCAGTAGGCGCGTCACCCAGCGCCGCAGGGGCGGGCTGCCGGGCAGGGACGTCAGCAGGTTCCGCGGATTTATGGGGCTCAGTTCGTGGCGCGGGCTCATGCGCAGGCCTATGGCCCGCGGGCTCACGCGCTCGCTCATGTTCATGGACTTTGCCGTCATGCGGACGAGCCTGCCGACCTTGCCCGGGGGCGCGACAGAGTACGCGTACTCAGACCGGCGTTCGAAACGGCCGCCACGCAAGCCAACCG
>NZ_JBNNJZ010000042.1:0-35109 GCF_050270335.1 Streptomyces sp. NPDC059900 | reverse complement strand
CGTCCGGAGGACCCGGAGTCGTTCGGACGGGACGCCTCCGGCGCCCCCGTCCTGGTCCGCGCACAGGTGACGTCCCTGCTGTGCGTGCCGCTGAGAGAACGTCCGGACGCTCCGGTACAGGGCGTCCTCACGCTGTTCAGGAGCGGGGCGCGGCTGGCCTTCTCGATGGCGGAGGCGCAGGCCGTCGACGTGATGTCGCGTCACATCGCGCTGGCCATGACCCGGCGCGCGGGAGGCGGGGCCGCCGGCCGGGGCAGGCCGGCCGGGAATTAGGCCGCGTCCTGCATGACCTGGTCGCGCAGCCGGTCGCAGCAGCGGCTGATGAGCCGCGAGACGTGCATCTGGGAGATGCCGAGCTGCTCGGCGATGCGGCTCTGCGTCATGTCGCCGAAGAAACGCATGTAGAGGATGTCGCGTTCCCGCTCCGGCAGCGCGGCGATGCGCGGCTTGACGGCCTCGCGGTCGATGACGACGTCGAGGGCGGGGTCGGGCGCGCCGATCGCGTCCCGCAGCGCGTATCCGTCCTCGCTGCCCGGCAGTTCGGCGTCCAGAGAGAGCGCGGTGAAGCTGTCCAGGGCTTCGAGTCCGGCGGCCGCGTCCTCCTCGGACAGCTGCGCCTTCTCGGCGATCTCGACGAGGGTCGGCGCGCGGCCGGGGACGGTCTGGGTCAGCTCCTGGCGGGCGAACCGCACCCGGTTGCGCAGGTCCTGTACGCGGCGCGGCACGTGCAGGGTCCACATGTGGTCACGGAAGTGGCGCTTGATCTCGCCGGTGACGGTCGGCACGGCATAGCTCTCGAAGGCGCTGCCGCGCTCGGGGTCGTACCGGTCGACGGCCTTGACCAGGCCGAGCGCCGCGACCTGGCGCAAGTCGTCCAGGGCCTCGCCGCGGTTGCGGAACCGGCCCGCGAGCCGCTCGGCCATCGGCAGCCAGGCCTTGACCAGTTCCTGGCGCAGTGCGTCACGTTCGGGACCGTGCGGCATCTCGGTCAGCCTGCGGAAAGCGGCCGCGGTGTCGGGGGCGTCGTCGTGCGGATGTCGCTTCGTCTGTCGCGCGTCGGATCGCATGATGCGTCGCAACTCCCTCGGGGGGGTGCCTTGGGTTGAAGGGTCACCGTGGGATGCGCGCGAGGCCGCGACGGGCACACCCGGGCGAGCGGAGCCGCTCCCACGGACGTGCCTCCTGTCCGAAGCACTGTCCGGTTCGCCTGCCCCGAGGACCCGGCGACAAACGGGGTCTGACCGCTTCGCCGGCACGAATCCCGCATGGACCGGCCGCACAGGGGTACTGCGGCGGGACCCGGACACCCCACAGAAAGGCCTAGCCATGGCTGTTGTCGTAAGGGACGTCATGACACCGGGAATCGTGGCGGTCGGGCCCGATGCCTCACTGGTGGAAGCGGCGCAGCTGATGCGTGCGCAGGGGGTCGGCCATGTCCTGGTGGCCACCTCCGGCCGGGTGGTCGGCGTGCTCACCGACCGGGACATCACGCTGCGGGCCGTCGCCGACGGGGCCGATCCCCTCACCGTCAGCGCCCAGGCGGTCTGTACGCCCGATCCCGTGATGGTGGCCCCGGACGACGCGGTGGCATCGGCGGTCAGCCTGATGCTGGAGAACGCCGTGCGCAGGCTGCCCGTCGTCGAGGACGGTCAGCCGGTGGGCATGGTGACGCTCACGGATCTCGCCGCGTCGGCCTGAGGGCCTGACGACCTGAGGACCGGACCGGGCCCGGAGAACACCCGGCCGAAGCCCGCAGAACACCCGTGCGGGCCGAAGAACCCCTGTGCGGGCCCGCCCGGATACCCCCCCGTGCACAGCTGTCCGCGCGGCGGGGTCGTGCGCTATGCGGACAGTGGCTGCGCTCAGCGGATCGTGACCCGGGCTGCGAAGGATTTATCGTTTCACCTGTCACCGGCTGGGCCGGTCGCTGCCCATGGGTCCATAACCCGCCCCGGGGCAACGGCCGTGACGGACCTCCGGGGATGATCCGGCCCGGCCCTCCGGCGGGGCCGGGCCCGCGCCGCGGGTCCGGTCGCTCCCCCTGCACCACCCGTGCAACCGGACCCGCTCCCTCCGGACCGGGCCGGGACCCCGCCCGGTCCGAGGGCCGGACCGGTGCTCCGTTCAGCTGCGCAGCGTCTCGGACGGCAGCTCCCCGAACCGGGCGTGGTACTGCTCGGCGAACCTCCCCAGATGGCTGAAGCCCCACCGGTGCGCCACCTCGCTCACGCTGAGCGAACCGGGCTCCGCCGCCCGCAGCTCGTCGCGCACCCGGGTCAGCCGCACGTCCCGTACGTACGCCATGGGCGACATGCCCACGTAGCGGCGGAACGCCTCCTGGAGCCAGCGCACCCCGACCCGCGCCTCGGCGGCGAGCCCGGCGGGCGTGAACGGATGCTCCGGCCGCTCGTGCACGGCGTCCATCGCGCGCTTGACCGGCGTCGGGCGCAATCTGCTGGCCGGAGCGGCGAGTTCGGCGCGGAAGGGATGCTCGACGGCGAGCAGCAGGCCGTTCAGGATCGCCTCCTGGAGGGGCGCCGCCACCAGCGGCGACGTGTAGAGCGACGGCTGCCCCTGCGCGCCCTCGGCCGGCTCCTCGCGCAGATCCTCCATGACCGTCGTGACGAGCCTGCTCCAGCTGCGGCCCGGACCGCAGGTGGTGTCGAGTTCGGGGGCGAGCGTCAGCGGGGCGCGTACGGCCCTGCCGAGGAGCTGCTCGAGACGCTGCTCCAGCGCCTCGCGATCCATCTTGACCGCGAGCAACCGGCAGTCCCCGGTCCACCGCTCCACCACCGTGTCGCCGACCGGCTGGAACACCCCGGCACGCTCCGCCGTCGCGACGGTGCCCGCGCCGCCGCCCTGCCTGAAGCTCATGTGCCCGCCGAGCAGTATGTTCACGTGGTAGGCGCCCAGTTCGCCGAGCCGCATCCGCACGTCGGCGCCGCAGCTCAGCTCGCCGACGGTGAGCGAGCCGAGCTGTCCGATGTCGAACTCGGCCCTGAAGGCGCGCGGCCCGTCGATGACGTCCATGAAATTGCTGTAGAACGTGGCACCGATCATCTGCCGTGCCTCGTCCACGTCCGTGGTCCTGAAGGACGTACTCAACGCCTCAGCACTCACGTGTGACCACCTGCTCCCCCGACGTCACTCGTGCTTCCCGCGGCTACACCCGGCGCCCCAGCAGACTCAGCAGCTTCGTCTGCTCGTCGGCGCCCTGTGGTGGTTCCACCGCGGGGGCAAAGAGCCCGGTCTTCGCCAAGTCCGCAGCGTACGGCTTGATTTCCCGCAGCGAGAAGGAGACGAGGTCATCCGGAAGCTTTTCGTCCGCGCCGATCGCCCGGGAGAGGTCCCAGGAGTGCACGACGAGGTCGCTGATCATCTGTCCGCAGTAGAAGTCCGCGTCCGAGGCGCCGGAGGAGAGATGGACCGTGCGGTCGAGGGCGCCCGGCTCGCAGAACGCCTCACGGGACGCCTCGGCCGCCGTGTCCCAGGAGGCCACCGGGTCGGGGCCGAGCATGTCGCCGTCGAAGGCGTCGCCGACCGATTCGATGGTGGCGCCGTCACGAACGAGTGAGGGCACCCACAGCTGTTCGGCGGTGAGGTGGTTGACGAGGTCGTGCACGGACCAGTCGGTGCACGGCGTCTGCGCGTCCCACTGGTCGCCGCCGACCGCGTGCACACGGTCGGTGAACAGTTCGAGGGCGGCCGCGTGCCGGGCGAGGAGCGAGTGGCCCGCCTGGTCGGGCGGGCCCGCTGTGCCAGTCGTGTCTGCCATGCCTGCCATTGTCCTCCCGGAGCCGGGAGGCGCTACCGCGTGCGGTTCCTCCGCGGCCGGACGGCGCTGCTACCGCGCGCGCTCCACGCGCCGCTCGTCCCACACCGGCTCCTGCGTCTCGCGCACGAGACCGTCGCTGCCGAAGACTAGATAGCGGTCGAAGGAGCGGGAGAACCAGCGGTCGTGCGTCACGGCGAGCACCGTCCCCTCGTACGCCTCAAGGCCGTCCTGGAGCGCCTCGGCCGATTCGAGGTCGAGGTTGTCGGTGGGCTCGTCGAGCAGCAGGGCCGTGGAGCCCTCCAGCTCCAGGAGCAGGATCTGGAAGCGCGCCTGCTGGCCGCCCGAGAGCCGCTCGAAGCGCTGCTCGGCCTGTCCGGTGAGCTCGTACCGGCGAAGGCGCGCCATGGCGGGCCCCTTGGCCTGGGCGTGCTCGCGCCACAGGATGTCGAGGAGCGTGCGGCCGAAGAGCTCCGGGTGGGCGTGGGTCTGCGCGAAGTGGCCCGCCACGACACGCGCGCCGAGCTTCCACTCGCCGGTGTGCGCGACGTCGCCGCCCGCCAGAAGGCGCAGGAAGTGCGACTTGCCCGAGCCGTTCGAGCCGAGGACGGCCACCCGCTCGCCGTAGAAAACCTCCAGGTCGAAGGGCTTCATCAGGCCGGTCAGTTCGAGGCCCTTGCAGGTGATCGCGCGGATGCCCGTACGGCCGCCGTGCAGGCGCATGGTGATGTCCTGCTCGCGGGGCGGCTCGGGCGGCGGTCCCGCCTCCTCGAACTTGCGGAGGCGGGTCTGCGCGGCGGCGTACCGCGAGGCGAGCTCATGGCTGACGGAGGCGGCCTGGCGCAGGCTGAGCACCAGCTTCTTCAGCTGGGCGTGCTTCTCGTCCCAGCGCCTGCGCAGCTCCTCGAAGCGCGCGAACCGCTCTTTGCGCGCCTCGTGGAAGGTGGAGAAACCGCCGCCGTGCACCCAGGCGTCGGCGCCCGCGGGCCCCGGCTCGACGCTGACGATCTTCTCGGCGGCGCGGGAGAGGAGCTCGCGGTCGTGCGAGACGAACAGGACGGTCTTGCGGGTCTCCTTCAGGCGCTCCTCCAGCCAGCGCTTTCCGGGTACGTCGAGATAGTTGTCCGGCTCGTCCAGGAGCAGCACCTCGTCGCCGCCGCGCAGCAGGGCTTCGAGCACCAGGCGCTTCTGCTCGCCGCCGGAGAGCGTGCGGACCTCGCGGAACTGCGCCTTGTCGTACGGGATGCCGAGCGCGGCGGTGGTGCACATGTCCCAGAGCGTCTCGGCCTCGTAGCCGTGCGCCTCGGCCCAGTCGGAGAGCGCCTGGGCGTACTGGAGCTGGGCGGCCTCGTCGTCGACGGTCATGATCAGGTGTTCGGCGACGTCCACGGCCTTCGCGGTCTCGCGGATGCGGGGGCCGGAAACGGAGACGAGCAGGTCGCGCACGGTCGTCTCGTCGCGCACGGAGCCGACGAACTGCGGCATGACGCCGAGGCCGCCGCTGACCGTGACGGTGCCGCCGTGCGGCTGGATCTCGCCCGAGATGAGGCGCAGCAGCGTGGTCTTGCCCGCGCCGTTGGCCCCGACGAGGGCGACGACGGCTCCCTCACCGACCCGGAAGGAGACATCGCCGAGCAGGGCTCGGCCGTCCGGCAGGTAGTACTCGATGTGCGCGGCTTCCAGATGTCCCATGCGGGGATTGTCCGTGGGCGGTGCACGTTGCTGCAAATGCGTTTCGTCTCCCTCTCCCCGGGACCGGCCCCGTCCTCCTCCGCTCCGGCCCCGGCGCTCGGCTGCCGGACGCCGGACGCCCGGCCGCCGGGCGGGTCGGTTTTCCGACGTATCCGGCGGCGCGGGCGAGGAACCAGCCGCCGGGGGTACTCGCCGTCCATGCCTCTGCGAACCCGTCTCATCGCGCTGGACCACCAGACCTTCGAAGCCGTCGCCACCCGGCACTGGCCGGGCGGCGACCGCCTCCTGCCCCGGCTCAGCCGCAGCGCGAACCACGGCCTGCTGTGGTTCGGTGTGGCCGCCGGGATAGCGGCGACCGGCTCGCCCCGCGCACGGCGTGCCGCGCTGCGCGGGAGCACGTCGCTCGCGTTCGCCTCCGCCGCCGTCAACACCCTCGGCAAGCGCTCGGTGCGCCGGGCGAGGCCGCTGCTCGACGGGGTGCCGCTGATGCGTCAGCTCAAGCGGCAGCCGGTCACCACGTCCTTCCCCTCGGGGCACTCCGCGTCGGCCGCCGCCTTCGCCACCGGTGTCGCCCTCGAGTCGCGGGGCTGGGGTGCCGGTGTCGCTCCCGTCGCGGCCGCCGTCGCGCTGTCCCGCGTCTACACCGGCGTGCACTTCCCCAGCGACGTCCTCGCGGGGGCCGCGCTCGGCGCCGGTGCGGCCTTCGCGGTGCGCGGCATGGTGCCGACCAGGGATCTGCTGCCGCCGCCGGGCAGGCCACGGGTCGACGCTCCCGCACTGCGCGGCGGCGAAGGCCTGGTCCTCCTGTGCAACACCGCCGCCCGCACCCCGGAACGTACCGCGGCGCTGCTCGACGCCCTGCCGCTCGCCGAGGTCGTGGAGTGCCGGCCCGAGGAGCTGGGGGCCGAGCTGGAGAAGGCCGCCGGGCGGGCGCGGGTGCTCGGGGTGTGCGGCGGTGACGGCACCGTCAACGCCGCGGTGCCGGCCGCCCTGCGCCACCGGCTGCCGCTCGCGGTCCTGCCGGGCGGCACCCTCAACCACTTCGCGTACGACATCGGGATCGAGGAGCCGCGGGATCTGTGCCGGGCCGTCGAGGCGGGGGACGCGGTCGCCGTGGACGTGGGGCGTTTCAGCTCCGGGAGCGGCCCGCGGGGCTACTTCCTCAACGCCCTCAGCATCGGTGTCTACCCCGAGCTGGTGCGGCTGCGCGACCACTGGGCCCGCCGCATCGGCAGCCGGGCCGCCGCTGTCTACGCCGCCGCCCGGCTCCTGCACTCCGACCGGCAGCCGCTGAGCGCCGAATTCCGGGGCAGGCAGCGGGCGTTGTGGCTGCTCTTCGCCGGCAACTGCACCTATCAACGGCTCGGGTTCACCCCCGGCCGCAGGCTCGACCTGGCCGACGGACTGCTCGACGTACGCGTCGTGCACGGCGGCCGCAGGCCCGGCACGCGGCTGCTCGCCGCGGCGCTCGCGGGGCCGGTCAGGCGCTCGCCGGCGCAGGCCGCCGCGCGGCTGCCCCGGCTGCGCATCGACGGCCTGGAGAAGGGGACCGCGGTGGCGTACGACGGTGAAGTGACCGCCGTGCACGGCGGGCTGCTCATCGACAAGCTGCCCGAGGCGCTGACCGTGTACCGCCCCCTCCCCGCAGGGCGGTGAGCACTGGACGTTGACCACATAGTGATACGCGGGTCTCATTATTCGACATGACGGCGTAGCGTTCGGTGCACCGCAGCGAGCGGCAGCGAACATGAAGGAGTCCCGTCATGCCGGAGGAGACCGCCGTATACACGCACGGACACCACGAGTCCGTGCTGCGCTCCCACACCTGGCGGACCGCCGCCAATTCGGCCGCCTACCTCGTCGAGTCGGTGAAGCCGCACATGCGGATCCTGGACATCGGCTGCGGGCCCGGCACCATCACCGCCGACCTGGCCGAACTGGTCCCCGACGGGCACGTCACGGGCGTCGACCACGCTCCCGGCATCCTGGACCGCGCCCGCGCGACGGCGGCCGAACGGGGCCTGGAGAACGTGGAGTTCGCCGTCGCCGACGTGCACGCCCTGGACTATCCGGACGACACGTTCTGCGTCGTCCACGCCCATCAGGTGCTCCAGCACGTCGGCGACCCGGTGCGCGCCCTGAGCGAGATGCGGCGCGTCTGTGCGCCGGGCGGCATCATCGCCGCCCGTGACGCGGACTACTCGGCGATGACGTGGTACCCCGCATCCCCCGTCATGGACGACTGGCTGGACCTGTATCTGCGGGTGGCCCGCGCCAACGGCGGCGAGCCGGACGCGGGGCGCCGGCTCAAGGCCTGGGCGCTGGAGGCCGGTTTCGGGGCCGGGGACATCACCGCGAGCGCGGGCACCTGGTGCTACGCGTCGCAGGAGGAGCGCGCCTGGTGGAGCGGCCTCTGGGCGGACCGCACGGTCGCCTCCTCGTACGCCGAACGCGCCGTCGAGGGCGGGCATGCCGACGCCGGTGAACTGCGGGCCATCGCCGACGCGTGGCGGGAGTGGGGAAAGCGCGAGGACGGCTGGTTCGCCGTGCTGCACGGGGAGATCCTCTGCCGCAAGTGACGCGTGAGGGCGCACACAGGACATCAATTGGCTGCGTAGACAGAGCAGTTGGGGATACTCGGGTCAGCAGGAGGTAGACACTATGGTTCCCATCCTGCTCGTCCTGCTGCTTGCCCTGCTTCTCTTCGGTGCGGGGTTCGCCGTGAAGATTCTCTGGTGGATCGCCGTCGCCGTGCTCGTGATCTGGCTGGTCGGATTCCTGATGCGCAGCACGACGGCCTCCGGGACGAGGTCCCGCTGGTACCGCTGGTAGCCGGTCGGCGTGCGCAGCCACAGCGGACACACTCGGCCGGCATGTCCCGGAGCCCGCGGGCCTCAGCCCGCGGGCTCGTCCGGTCCCGGCACGGCTTCCGGCACGACTACCGGATCGACGAAGCTGTACGGGGGCAGCGGCCCCCGCACCCGGAGGTCCAAGTGGGGCTGGTCCGTGCGGAGTTCGTCCACCGCGCAGAGGAAGCCGCCGGCCGAGTCGCGGTGCACGAGGAAGGAGAGGTCGGTGAGCCAGCCCGGCCCCTCGGGTCCCGCGCAGACCGCCTCGGTGGTCGGTTCGAGGGCGCGCCGCACATGGTCGGCGTCGCTCGCCTCACGCGCCCGCACGGTCGCCGCGACCTTCTCCCCGAGGTCTAGTTTCTGCTCGTAACTGCCGCCCTTGAGCAGCTGGTTGGCCTCGACCATGGCCCGCAGTTCCGGGTTCTCGCCCAGGACCTGGTGCAGGACGGCCCGCTCGTTGTGGGAAGCCTTCACGTTGTACTCGACCCGGCTGTCCAGCGCGTGCAGCCGCTCCGTGTAGTGCCCGTACCGCTGCGCGAGGACCGCACGGACCGCCTCGTCGTCGGGCGCGAGGCTGCCGAAGCGCAGCGGGAGCACCGCGCCCGGAGCGCCTGCCTCGGACAGGACGCGGTGGTGGGCCTCCAGGTCGCGCCGCCCGGGCCGCAGGTCTTCGGGCACATCGCTGACCAGCGCGGCGAGCTCTCCGCACCGCACGATCCTGACGGGGAGAGGCGGTTCGCCGATACCGTCCATGACGTCGGGGGTGTCCGGACGGTCGGGCAGCTCCGGGTGCGGTCCGGCGACGATGCCGTAGATGTACGTGCTCACTGGTCTCGCTCCTCACTCCACCGCGAGGATTACGGGTGACCCTGCCCGCCGGGACCAAACCTCAGCCGCGCAGCGCGCGCAGCTTGCGGCGGGCCGGGCCCAGGGCACGGCCCGAGCGCAGCAGGCCCGCCCACGGATCGGTGCGCGCCTGCTCGACCGCGTCCGCGATGGTCCAGCGGCGGGCCGAGAGCGCGGGATCGTCGATGTCGTCCCAGGCCACGGGCACGGCCACCGGGGCGCCCGGTTTCGCGCGGACCGAGAAGGGGGCGACGGCGGTCTGCGCGTACGCGTTGCGCTGGATGTCGAGGTAGAGGCGGTCGCCGCGGTCCTTTTTGCGGACGGCCGTGGTGAGCTGACCGGGGTGGGCCAGGGCCAGGGTCTCGGCGACGTCCTTGGCGAAGTCGCGTACGTCGTCGAAGTCGTGGCGGCCGTTGAGGGGCACGATGACGTGCAGTCCGCGCGAGCCCGTGGTCATCAGGGCGGACGGCAGGCCGATGTGGTCGAGCAGTTCACCGGTGAGCCGTGCCGCCTCGCGCACCGGCCCGAAGTCGTCCTTGGCCGGGTCGAGGTCGAAGACCAGCCGGTCGGGGTGGTCGGCACCGCCGGCGCCGCCGACCCGGGACATCCAGCGGTGCAGGGTGAGACAGGCCTGGTCGGCAAGGTAGAGGAGGGTGGCGGTGTCGTCGCACACGGTGTGCGTGAGCGTGCCGCCCTCCTTGGCGACCTCGGCGCGGGTGATCCAGTCCGGGTAGTGGTCGGGGGTGTCCTTCTGCATGAAGCGGGGCCCGTCGACGCCGTCCGGGTGCCGCTCCAGCATCAGGGGACGGCCGCGCAGGTGGGGCAGCATGAACGGGGCGACGGCCCGGTAGTAGTCGGCGAGGTCGCTCTTGGTGTAGCTCGGGTGGCCTTCGTCGTCACCGGGCGGGAAGAGGACCTTGTCGGGGCGGTGCAGCTCTACGGTGCGGCGTCCCGCCCGCAGCGTTCGTGCGCTGGTCATGTGGGGTTCCTTTCATGCTGCACAGGGGTGCTGACAACACCTGCGGACGGGGGTCGGCAGGCGTGCCCCGGACCGCGTACGCCGGAAGGATTCAGGAGAACGGTTCAGGTCGGACCGTAGTGAGCGAGGCACACCATGGCGAACGCAACGCGCAGAAATCCGCTGCCCCCGAAACGGGAGCGGACGGGCCAGGCGGTGCCCTTGGCTCCCCCGCCCGTCCACGCCGCGTTCGCGCTCTGGATCACCGCCGTCATGGCGGGCTTCTTCGAGACGGTGCTCATGGCCGGCAGGCTGATCGCCGGCGGGGACGCGTCCGCCGGGGAGCTCGCGGGCGGCCTGCTGCTGCGGATGGCCGTGTTCTCGGCGGCCGTGCTGGTCGCCGTCCAGCTGCGCCGCGGCAGGAACTGGGCCCGCCTGACGCTCGCCGGGGGGCTCGGCGTCCTCGGCACGCTGTCCCTGGTCGTCGAGCCCGTCAGGTGGCTGGCCGACCACCCCCTGAGTGACGCCTTCCGGGACGCGGGCGCGGTGGACGTCCTGTTCGGCGCGAGCCGCGTGCTGCATCTGAGCGCGGTGCTCACGGCGATGGTCCTGATGTTCCGGCCCACGGCCAACGCCTGGTTCAGGGCGCGCGCGGCGGAGCCGGGCAGGCACTGACCGGGCTCACCGCACGACCGCCTGCTCGACGAGCAGCCGCGCCGCCGCCGCGATGGACTCGGCGTCGATGCCCGCCGCGTGCAGTTGCTCCTCGGGAGTCGCCGAGCCCGGCATCGTGTTCACCGCGAGCCGCGCGAGCCGCGGCACCGGGCCCCCGTCCGTGAAGGCCTCGGCGACGGCGTCGCCGAGGCCGCCCTCGGGCCGGTGGTCCTCGACGGTGAGCAGGCAGCCGGTGCGCTCCGCGGCCTCGCGCAGCGTCGCCCGGTCGACCGGTTTGACCGAGTACAGGTCGATGACCCGCACCTGGATGCCCTCGCGGTCCAGGTAGTCGGCCGCGGTCAGCGCCTCGTGCACGGTCACGCCCGCGGCGACCAGCGTGAGCCGGTCGGAGTCGGACGAGCGCAGGACCTTGGAGCCGCCGATCGGGAACTCCTCGCCGGGTCCGTAGATGACGGGGGTGTCCCCGCGCGACGTACGCAGGTACCGCACGCCGTCCAGGTCCGCCATCTGCGCGATGAGCCGTCCCGTCTGGTGGGCGTCGCACGGATACAGGACCGTCGAGCCGTGCACGGCACGGAGCATCGCCAGGTCTTCGAGACCCATCTGGGACGGCCCGTCCTGGCCGATGGCCACCCCCGCGTGGGAGCCGACGAGATTGATGCCGGCGCCGCTGATCGCCGCCATCCGGATGAAGTCGTGGGCGCGGGTGAAGAACGCGGCGAACGTGGCCGCGTACGGGACCCAGCCGCGAACCGCCAACCCCACGGCGGAGGCGACGAGTTGCTGCTCGGCGATGTAGCACTCGAAGTACCGCTCGGGGTGCTCCTTGGCGAAGTACTCGGTGCGCGTGGAGTCGCCGACCTCGCCGTCCAGGGCCACGACGTCGCCGCGCGCGGTCCCGAGCGCGGCGAGCGCCTGGCCGTAGGCGTTGCGGGTGGCGACGGCATCGCCCACCTCGTGGCGCGGCAGCTCCAGATGGCCGGTGCGGGTGGCGTGCAGGGCCCGCGCGGCGGCGGGCTTGCGCACCTCGACGCGCACGTCCTGTACGCCGCCCAGCTCCTCGATCGCCGCTTCGGCGTCCGGCAGCGGCTTGCCGTGCATGCCCTCGCGGTCCTCCACGGAGGCGACGCCCTTGCCCTTGAGCGTGCGGGCGAGGATGACCGTGGGCTGCCCCTTGGTGGAGCCCGCCTCCCCGAAGGCGCGCTCGACGTCGTCCAGGTCGTGGCCGTCGATCTCGACGACGTGCCAGCCGAAGGCGGCGAAGCGGCGGGCGTAGGCATCCAGGTCCCACGCGTGCCGGGTGGGGCCGCGCTGCCCGAGGCGGTTGACGTCGACGACGGCGGTCAGATTGTCCAGGTGCTCGTATCCGGCGTGCTCCGCGGCCTCCCACACCGACCCCTCCGCCAGCTCGCTGTCACCGCACAGCACCCACACCCGGTAGGGAATCCGGTCGAGCCGCTTGCCGGAGAGAGCCATGCCGACACCGATGGGGAGCCCCTGCCCGAGGGACCCGGTGGCGACCTCGACCCACGGGATGCGGCGCGGCGTCGGATGCCCTTCCAGGCGGCTGCCCTGCTTGCGAAAGGTCAGCAGCTCGCTGTCGGTGATCACGCCGGCCGCCTTGTACGCCGCGTACATCAGGGGCGACGCATGCCCCTTGGACAGGATGAAGCGGTCGTTGCCGGGGTGGTCGGGCCGGTCGAAGTCGTAGTGCAGATGCCCCGCGAGGAGCACCGCCATCAGGTCCGCGGCGGACATCGAGGAGGTGGGGTGCCCGGATCCGGCGGCGTCCGCGGCCCGGATCGAGTCGACCCGCAGCTGCCTGGCGAGACGGTCGAGTTCACTGGTGGTCATGGCGGGTCCTTCCGGGGGGTGGGCTCTTGGGATCCGGCGGTCCGTCGGTGGCACGGCCGCCGGTCGTGCGGGCCGCCGGTTCCCGGATGGCGTGGCCTGCCGACGACCCTGGCACGCGGGACCCCCGGTTCCCCCCGCGAACCGCCGCCAAACTCGGCCGGACCCCGGCTCCGGAGGTGCGCGGACTCCGTTTGCCCGCCGGGCAAAGGGATACCCGTACGACGCGCCGCCGCAGGTGCGAGGGGCCGAGTTCGCTTCCACCGCCTCCCGCGGCCCCCCACTTCCGCATGTGATCCAGGACGGTCCCGATGAAGGACGCAGTGCCCATCGAAAGCCCCGCCATGTCCGCCTATCTGGTACCCGCCGACGCCCCCGAGGCGGACGGCACCTTCGCGTGGGAGAGCACGACCGTCGTGTTCGTCGAGGTGACCGCGGGCGACGCCACGGGCACGGGGTGGACCTACGCCCCCGCGTCCACCGTGTCCCTGATGGCCGAACAACTGGCCCCGGCCGTCACGGGGATGGACGCGCTCGACATCCCCGCCGCGCACGCGGCGATGACGAAGGCGGTCCGCAACACCGGCCGTGCGGGAGCCGCCTCCAGCGCCGTCTCGGCGATCGACATCGCCCTGTGGGACCTGAAGGCACGCCTCCTGGAGATTCCGCTCGTACGCCTGCTTGGCGCGGCCCGCGACGAGGTCCCCGTCTACGGCAGCGGGGGCTTCACGACGTACCACGACACGCATCTGGCGGCGCAGCTGAACGGCTGGGTGCACGGCCAGCGCATACCCCGCGTGAAGATCAGGATCGGTGAGGCGTGGGGGCGGGCCGTCGCCCGTGACCTGCTGCGGGTGCGCACCGCGCGCGACGTCATCGGCGCGCAGGCCGAGCTGTACGTCGACGCGAGCGGCGGCTACACCCGCAAGCAGGCGGTCCGGGTGGGCCGGGTCCTGGCCGAGCACGGCGTGGGCTGGTTCGAGGAGCCGGTGCCCGAGGACGACCTGCGGGGGCTCGCGCTGGTGCGGGACGCGCTGGTCTGCGACGTGGCGGCGGGCGGGTACGGCCACGAACTCGCGCACTTCGCCCGCCTCGTGCCTTCCGTGGACTGCCTCCAGCTGGACGCGACGCGCTGCGGCGGCCTGACCGAGTGGCTGCGCGCGGCGGCCCTCGCGCAGGCGCACGGGATCGAGGTGTCGGCCCGCTGTGCCCCGCACGCGCATGCCGCGGTCGCCGCGTGCGTACCGAATCTGCGGCACATCGAGTGGTTCCACGACCATGTGCGGATCGAGTCGATGTTCTTCGACGGCGCCCTCGACCCGACGGGCGGCACCGTCCGCCCGGACGGCGGCGTCGGCCACGGCCTGGAACTGCGGCGCACGGAGGAGGTCGAGGAATACCGGGTCGCGTGAGGGGCCGCCGGACTGGCACGCTCGGCCGATGCGGAGAACGGAAGCACTGCTCGTCGGAGGCCGCTCCGGGGCCGGCAAGTCCTCGGTGGGCCTGGAGGTCAGCGCGCTGCTGCGGGCCGCGGACGTGGGGCACGCGTACATCGAGGGCGACGTCCTGGACGCGGTCCACCCGGCGCCGGAGGGCGATCCCGACCGCTCCCGGATCACCGGGCGCAACCTCGCGGCGCTCTGGGCGAACTACGCGGACCTCGGCTGCCGCCGTCTCGTCTACACCAATACGGCGAGCGTCCTCGCCGGCGAGGAGTGGCTGTTCGCCGGTGCGTTGCGCGGCCCGCGCATCATACGCGTGCTCCTCACCGCGTCGGACGCCACCGTCGAGGAACGCCTGACGGCCCGTGAGCTGGGCTCGGAGCTCGGACAGCAGCTGCGCCGCAGCGCGTTCATGGCCCGGCACCTGGAGGAGCACGCGGCCGACGGCACGCACCGCGTCGCGACGGACGGGCGGCGGGTCGCGGACATCGCGGCCGATGTGGTGGCCGCCACGGGATGGAACTCCCGGAAGTCGCCCGAAACGATCACGGAGGGCGGCCGGGCCAACTAGGCTCACCCGTATGGAGATCCTGGGAGCCACGCTGCGTATCTGCGTCGAGGACCTGGAGTCCTCGGTCGCCTTCTACGAACGCCTCGCGGGCCATACCGCGCAGCGCTTCGAACGGGAGGGCGTGTCCGTCGCGGCGGTCGGCTGCTTCCTGCTGATGAGCGGGCCCGAGCGCGAGCTGGAGATCCTGCGGAAGGTTTCGGCGACGATCGCGGTACCGGACGTCGACGAGGCGTACTCCGTCCTGAACGCGTCCGGCGCCCGGGTCATCGCGGGCCCCGTCCCGACGCCGGTGGGCCGCAATCTCATCGCGGTGCACCCGGACGGCACGGTCTTCGAGTACGCGGACCGGCGCCCCGCGACCTGACCGGTCTGCCCGTATCCTCCTGTGCCCGTATCCTCCACGGCAGGCAGGCCGAACGGAGGACGGTGCACGTGGCGGGCAGTACGGCGGACGGTACGGAACGGGTGTCGCTGAGCGCTCAGGCGCGCGAGGCCGTCCGGCAGCGCATCGTGGACCGCCGCTATCCGCTGGGCGCGCGCCTGGTCGAGCGCGAGGTCGCCGAGGAGCTGCGGATGTCGCGGGTCCCGGTCCGCGAGGCGCTGCGCGCGCTGGTCGCCGAGGGGCTGCTCGAACTCCTGCCGCACAGCGGGGTGCGGGTGCGCCGCCTGGAGCGTTCCGACGTACGGCACCTGTACGAGGTGTGGGAGCCGCTCGCCGTCCAGGCGTCCCGGCTCTCCGCGCGCCGGGTGGCGGCGAGCGCGCCGGACGAGCCGCCGGAGCTGGCTGCGCTGCGGGCGACGCTCGGCCAGGCAGAGCGGGCCTCGGACGTGGACGACGGGCCGCGCGAGGTCGCCGCGCACACGGCTTTCCACGAGGGCATCGTGACCCTCTCCGGCAATCCCCTCCTGGCCCGCACGATGGAGCAGCTGAGCTGGCAGCTCCAGCTCCTGTTCGGCATGCGCGCGGAGCCCGATCACATGCGGGCCCAGCACGACCTCATCTACCGCCAGATCGCGTCGGGCGACGAGGAGACGGCCGCGGCGAGCACGCTGCTGCACGTGCGGGACAGCCAGGCGGTCGCGCTGCGGGCACTCTTCGAGGAGAGCGACGCCTCCTAAGGGCGGGCAACCCCTTCGGGGCTTTCTGTATACCAAAGGCGTCACGGTGGACATTCCTCCGACCTTCACACTGCCCATACGCCTACATTTCCTCACCCCTCCTTGCGGGCCACTCCAGCTTGGTATACAAACTGCGGACGCGTTCCCTCCGCAACCCGTACCCCGTTCTGGAGCAGCCCCATGTGCGTCGAGTCCATCCCTCCGCCCTCCTCCCGGCTCACCCGGCGCGGCGTCCTCGCGGGTGCGGCAGCGGTCGGCGGGACCACGGCAGCGCTGGCCGCCGCCGCTCCCCCGGCGAGCGCGAGCACGGGAACGGGCACGAGCGCCGCCGCACGTCGTGAGGGGCGGCAGACCGGCGGCGACCTGGTCGTCGAGGGCGGCACCCTCCTCGATCCCGCGACCGGCGAGGTGACCGAGGACGCCGTGGTCGTCATCGCGGACGGCGTCGTCCGCTCGGCGGGCAGGCGCGGCAGGACCGAGGCGCCCGAAGGCGCCGAGGTCCTGAACGCGCACGGGCGCTGGATCCTGCCGGGGCTCGTCGAGGCGCACATCCACCTCAACACCGCCGCCGAGGCGCGCGACGCCGTGCGGCTCGGCGCGACCAGCGCCCGCAGCGGCTCGACCAACTTCTACCAGGACATCGCCGTACGGGAGTTGGCCCGCGAGGCGCCGGGCCAGGCGCCCCGCCTGCGCGCCGCCGGAATCTTCGTCACGCCCGACCTCGGCGACACGATCCTCGCCGACCCGGAGCTGACGCCGCTGGCCAGGCTGCGGAACGGGGTGCGCTCCCCGGAGGCGCTGCGCCGCGTCGTCGAGGTCAACCTCGCCCGGGGCGCCGACGTCATCAAGACCCGCGTCAACGAGCGGGCGGGCCTGCCCGAGCAGGACCCGCTGGCCCAGGTGTACGACCGCGAGCAGCTGTCCGCCGTGGTCGCGGCGGCGAAGCGCGGCGGCAAGGGCGTGCTCTGCCACAGCTACAGCGAGAAGGGCTGCCACGACGCCGTCATGGCGGGCATCCGCTCCCTGGAGCACGGCGCCTTCGTCGGCGAACACACGCTGCACGAGATGCGGCGCAGGGGCACGTACTTCACGCCGACCCTCACCGCGATCGCCGGGCTCGCCGAGTCCTCGGACCCCGTGCTCGCCGAGCGCGGCCGCCAGTACCTGCCGGTCCTGAAGCGGGCCGTGCTCGCCGCGCACGAGATGGGCGTACCGCTCGCGGCGGGCACGGACTCCTCGGGCGGCAAGATCAAGCCCATCGGCCGCGAGGTGGAGCTGATGCACGCGGCGGGGCTCTCCGCGCTCGACGCGATCCGCACGGCCACCACCGGTGCCGCGAAGCTGCTCGGCCTCGACCGCACGGCGGGCCGCCTCGCGCGCGGCTTCGCCGGTGACGTGCTCCTGGTGGACGGCGATCCGCTGTCCGACGTGACGGTCCTCAAGAAGCCCGTACGCGTGGTGCGTTCGGGCGTCGCGCTCTGACCTCCCGCCGAGTCCGCAACTCCACACCCCTGAAGGAGACCTCCATGACGCCTCTCTCCCGTCGCGGCATCATCGCCGGTGCCGCAGCCCTCGCGGGCACCGGAGCCGCCCTCTCGGCCGCCGCCCCGGCCTCCGCCGCCTCGCGCGGCGGCAACGGCAGGCACCCCGAGGCCGTGGTGTTCCGTGACGTCCGTCCCTTCGGCGCCAAGACCCCCGTGGACCTCACGGTGGTCGACGGCCGGATCACGGACGGCCGGGCGCCCAAGGGCGCCGAGGTGATCGACGGCGGCGGCCGGGTCGCCCTGCCCTCGCTCGTGGACGCCCACATCCACCCGGACAAGACGACGTGGGGCAGCTCCTGGGTGACGCGGAAGCCGGCGAGCGGCATCGCCGACTACTGCGAGCAGGACGTGGAGATCTTCAAGAGCCAGCCCCGGCCGGTCGGCGAGCGCGCGTACGGCCTGATGTCGCACGCCGTGACGCGCGGCACACGCGCGATGCGCGCCCACGTGGACGTGGCGCCCGCCTACGACCTGGCCGGGGTCGAGGGCGTGAACGCGGCCCGCAGGCGCCTTCGCCACGCCCTCGACGTGCAGATCGTGGCCTTCCCGCAGCACGGCGTGATCCGCACCCCCGGCACGGCGGAGCTCCTGGAGGAAGCGGCCCGCTCCGGCGCGATCGACCTGGTCGGCGGCATCGACCCGATCAGCTTCGACGACGCCATGGACGAGCAGCTCGACCTGGTCTTCGGCCTCGCGGACCGCCACGGCGTCGGCGTGGACATCCATCTGCACGACCGCGACGAGAAGGGCACGAAGGTCCTGCGGGCCATCATCGAGCGCACCAAGGCGCTCTCCCTGCGCGGCAAGGTCACGGTCAGCCACGTCTTCTGCCTGCCGAACCTCTCCGACGGCGACCTGGGCAAGATGGCGGCCGACCTGGGCGAGCAGGACATCTCTCTGACGACGGTCGCGCCGAACGAGTCCCTCGTCCTGCCGATCGCGAAGCTGCGCGAGCACGGCGTGCGGGTCGGGCTCGGCTCGGACGGGGTGCGCGACGCGTGGTCCCCGTTCGGCAACGCGGACATGCTGCACCGCGCGCACATCCTCGGCTGGGTCACCGATGTCCGCCTCGACGACGAACTGTCCGCCTGCTACGACGTGGGCGCGCACGGCGGCGCCGACGTAATGGGCCTCGACCACGCGGACCTGAAGCCGGGCGCCCCGGCCGACTTCGTCCTCGTACGCGGCGAGAACGTGCAGCAGGTGCTGGTGGACATGCCGCAGCGGGACATGGTGGTGCACGCCGGCCGCGTGGTGGCCAGGAACGGCGAACTGGCGTAGCCGACCGCCCGGGTGGGGCTGCTGCCCCGCCCCACCCGGGTGCCTTCACTCCTCCGGGGCCGCCCGCATCCGGTAGTCGTACCGGGCGGGGAGTTCCTCGTCGGTCGTCGCGCGCCACAGTTCGCCGAGTACCTCGGCGCCCTCGCGCAGGTCCGCCACCTCGAAGCCCTCGTCGAACACCGCCCGGGCCGCGGCCCGCTCCCCCTCCGCGAGGAGCAACTGGATCTCGACGAGGCGGAAGCGGCCCTCCGCGCGTGTGGAGGGGTGCAGGCGCTCCCACACGTCGCGCGCCGCCGGCTGCCGGCCGGCCGCGAGGAGGACGGCTATCGCCTCCCTGCCGAGGGCCGCGCTCGCCGACGTCCACAGGACGCCGTCGTCGCGCCGCTCCTGGCACAGGTCGTCGAAGGCTTCCGCGTACCGGTCGGCGGCGCGCTCGATGTGGCCCGAGTCCTGGTCGGCGACCGCAAGGCAGCGCAGCAACGGCCAGCGCGAGGGGGCGAGTTCGAGGCCGCGCTCCCAGCTGCGTACCGCTTGCGCCCGGTCACCCGCGTGCCATTGCGCCACCCCCAGGTGATATTCGGCGACCGGCCGCGCGGGCGCCGTCTCCAGCATGTCCCGCCAGTGCGGGGCCACCAGGGTCGGCCCCGGCGGCGCGACACGGCGCGGCTCCGGGACGGCCCCGGAGTGCAACAGCTCCAGCCACGGCTCCTGCTCGGGACCCAGCGTGGACTCGGCGAACGGCGTGCCCGGCAACTTGTACGCCGCGCGCAGGACTTCGAGCGCACCCCACCCGGACCCGGCGGCGAGCACTTCCCCGGGCTCGGTGTCCGCGCACGGCCGCCACGCGTCGTACGCCTCCTCCACCGCCACCCGCGGCAGGGCGTCCGCCAGCCGTGCCTGCACCTCGTCGCGCGCGGCCCGCCAGTCGCCGCCGTGCACAGGGCCCGGCTCCGCGGACAGCGGCCCGTACGACTCCAGCCACGCGGACTCGGCTTCGGCGTCCAGGCGTACGTGTTCCAGCTGGGTCCGGGCAAGACCCGCCTGGATCTCCGCGTACCCGCCGGCGCCGGGCTCCGTCAGCCACTCCTGCCAGCGCTGTCCGCCCGTGCCCGAACCCCACACGAAGAGCTTGCGGCCGCGCAGCAGATCGGTCGACGTCTGGACGAGGCCGTGCCCTTCGTCGTCGAGGGCGGCGATCCAGCGGCGCGCCCGGTCGGGCACGTCGTAGAAGTAGTCGGCGGCGTACTCGCTGCGCGGCGGATACGTCCGGTCCACCCCGTCGGTCTCCGGCACGGGCACCTTGCGCAGGCCCCCCGCGTACCCGAAGTGCCAGGCCTCGTCGGCCGGGACGACGACCCGGCGCTCCTGCGGCACCGCGATGTTGGACCACCAGTAGACCGGCACCGCCTTCTCGTGCGGGTTGCGGATGCGCACCCCGACGTGAAGGAAGTCGGAGTCCCGGGGCAGCCACAGGTCCACTTGGAACGGCACGTCGCGCAGCCGCTCCCATTCCCAGAGCCGCAGCATCTCGCCGCCGTCGGGCGCCGTCACGCGCGCGGCGTGGAGCGGGGCGCAGGAGAGGGTCGTATGGCCGGTGGCGCCGATGTTCCATTCGATGCCGCCGGAGAACCAGGCTCCGTTGAGCGCGAAGGCCGCGGGCTGCAACACCGGGTTGCGGTAGAGGAGTTCGCGCCCGGTCGGCTTGTGGAAGAGGGAGTGGACGCGGCCGCCGAAGCCTGGCAGGACGGTGGCGCGCAGCCGGTCGTTCTCGATGACCAGCGTGTCGATCGCCGTGTCGGTCCGCTCGCGCCCGTACCCGTCGAGGACCCGCGTCGGCAGCACGCCGCGCAGCGGCTCGTATCCCAACTGCCGCGCCATGTCACGCGGCAGCCCTTCTCTGCCGCGCTCTTCCAGGGTGTGCACTTCGCGCAGCGGCCGCAGCGGCGGCAGGGGGTTCTCGGGGCCCAACGGGGCGGCGGGCAGCGTCAGTACGTCACGTCGCACGGTGGTCGTCACGATCACCATGGAACACGGTCGGCGCCGTCCCGACCAGGGGCTATCCCGGTCAGGATTACGCAAAGGCGCGCGCGGCGCGGGCGAGGCACGGCCGGGCGCGGCTACTCCGTGGCGGTGAGCGCCCATCGTTCGTGGTCGCGCCAGGCCCCGTCGATGTAGAGGAAGTCCGGCGAGAATCCTTCGAGGCGGTAGCCGCAGCGGCGGGCGAGGGCGATCGAGGCGGTGTTGCCGGGCTGGACGTTGATCTCCAGGCGGTGCAGCTTCAGGACGTCGAAGGCGTAGCGCGTGACGAGTCCGACGCCCTCGCTCATCAGACCCCGGCCCGCGGCGTGCGCGAAGGCGCCGTATCCCAGTGCCCCGCACAGGAAGGCGCCCTCGACGATGTTGTTGATGTTGACGAACCCGGCGATGGCGCCGCCGGCCGCGCTGCCGCGGCCCTGCTCGCCGCCCTCACCACCCCGCTCGCAGACGAGGAACCCCATCCGGCCCCGGCCCTCGATCAGTGCGCCCGCGTACGCCTGGTAGGCCTTGTCCGTGGTGGGCGGGAAGAGCCAGGGGCCGTGCAGCTCGCGGCTCTCCCGCGCGCGTGCGGTGAACTCGGGGCCGTCGGCGAAGGTGTAGGGACGTATGACCGCGCGGGGTCCCTCGGCGAGATGCACAGTGTTGTCGGGCATCGGGCCACGCTAACCGCTGTCCGACCGGCGCCCCGCGCCCACCGGCCCCGCTCCGGCCTGCGCCGTCCTCACTTGCGCCGTCGCATGAAGTAGGCCCCGCACAGCGCGCCGATCAGGCCGGTGCCAAGGAGCGCCACCCACAGCGGCATGGTCACCTCGGGGATCAGCAGTCTGATCTTGGTGTGGTGGGTGTTCTCGAAGATGAAGACCAGCGTGAGGACGGCGACCACCGCGACGGCGATCCTGCCGGGCGTCAGGAAGCCGCGGGCGCCGCCCGGGCCGCCGCCGGAACCGCCCGAGGAGGTGTTGGGACTCATGCGTGGTCCTTCCGTCGGAGCTTCGACCGGCCTCCCCCGGTGACCAGCATGGGCAGCCGGGCCGGGTTCGCGCGCGGTGGATGCCCCTGTGCGGCGCAGGTGTGGGCCGTACGGGTGAGTCCCCGCGAGCCGGAAGCGTCAGCGGACCACGGGCAGCTCGATCACCCCGGTGTCGCCGGGAGCGCTGGTGACGGTCACCGGCTTCACGCCACGGTTCCCGCCGTACGCGTCGTCGCTCGCCGCCACCACGAACCGCAGCTTGTGCCCCGCCTCGTAGCGGTGCACGATCCCCGGCAGCGACACGGTGAACGGCTTCGTCACGTCCGGCACGCGCACGGGCGACACGAGCCGGTGCACCAGCGTCTTCTGGCCGTCGGGCGCGATGTCGTACAGCTTGGCGAAGAGGACCAGCTTGTCGGCGGCGTCGCCGGAGTTCTGCACCTTCTCGGTGCGGGGCGAGACGACCTTGAGGGTGGCCTTCGCGGAGCCGACGACATCCACGGCCGCGGGCAGCGGTTCGGTCGTCCAGTCGAGGTAGGTGCCCTTGGTGTCGTACGGCGCGGGGTCGGGCAGGCCGATGAGTCCGGCCAGTGAGCTCTCGGAGTGGCTGGTGGGGATCAGCCAGTTCCGGTACTCGCGGCTGCCGCGGGCGACCTTCTTGCGGTTGTCGACGAGCTTGCCGTCGCCGGACAGGTACAGCTTCTGCGTCAGGGCGGGCACCTGCGCCGCGGTCGCGTAGGAGCCGTTCGGCCCGCTGTCGGCGGGGACCCAGTCCTGGTGGTAGGCGAAGGCGGGTCCGGTGTCGGCGTCCTTGTTCTTGCGGAGGTAGCGGTCGAACCACGCGAGGACGCGCTTGCCGACGTAGCTCGTCTCCAGGTTTCCCTCGGAGAGGTTGAGTTCGCCGGACGCCGGGTCGGTGAGGCCGCCGCTGTGGCCCGCCGACTGCCAGATCATCCTGGTCGTGGTGCCCTGCGCCTTGAGCGTCTCGTACGTCGCCTGCGCCTCGCCGAGGTTGAAGAGGCTGTCGGCCTGGCCCTGGACGAGCAGCGTCGGCGCCTTGACCCGCGGCAGATAGGAGACGGGCGAGACGCCGCGCGCGTACTCCTGCAAGGCCTCGGTCTTGTCGGCGGGATAGCGCCCGGAGTTGAGCGTACGGATGGTCTCGCAGGCCTTCGTGGCGAAGTGCAGGCAGGTGAGGGAGTTGATGCGGGAGGGGTCGAGGCTCGGTTCGAGGAGCGGCTGGCCCTCGCCGATGAGGTAGAAGCCGTTCATCCACTGCCACTTGGAGGCGCCGGGGACGCTGCGGTCGGCGGCGTTGTTCGGGTCGAGCGAGTAGCTCAGGTCGTTCCAGGTGATCATCGGTACGAGGGCGTCGACCCGGCGGTCCACGGCAGCCGTCGCCAGCTGGATCGCCCCGCCGTACGAACCGCCGATCATGCCGACGCGCGGGTCGGTCCCGGCATCCTTGGTGACGTAGTCGACCGTCGTGCCGTCGTCGGCCGCGCGCTCGCCCGCGAGGAAGTCGACGAGCCCGGAGGCCGCCTTGCCGTCGGTCTTGGGGTCGTCCAGGGAGATCAGGCAGCCGGACTTGCCGAAGCCGAGCCCGGAGTAGACGAGCCCGACGTAGCCGCGCTCGGCGAAGGCCTTGCCGGTGGCCGCGGTCCCGCCGTCCGACTTGCTGCCGCCGAAGCCGTTGGTGGTCAGGACGGCGGGGGCGGGGTGCGCGGCGTCCACTCCCGCGGGGCGGTAGAGGTCGGCGTCGACGGTGCACTTCCTGCCGCCCGCGTCGAGCGTGAACTTCAGCGCGGTGACCGTGTACTGCCCGGTGGCGCTCGCGGGCCCGGGTGCCGCGAGCGCCAGGGGCGCGGCAAGGGCGGCGCCGACGGCGAGGGCGAGCGGGGCGCGGGCGCGGGAGAGGGCACGACGGGACGCGGTACGACGGGACACGAGACCTCCACGCTGAGGACAGCCGACTACCGACCGGTAAGTAACCGGCCAGGGTCATGTTGTGACACGTGTCAGGTGTGGGTCAACGCTCGTGACAGGAGTTTCCCGTCGGGAATTGACGGAGATTCAGTGAGGACGGAGTCCCGTCATGACCAGGGGGGGTCCCTACGCGAGCGCGGGCACGTCCAGCGTCAACGTCGCCGTGTCCGCGTCCAGTTCGGCCGCCGCCCCGAACGGAATCGTCAGCGCCCCGTCGCAGTGCCCGAACCCGAACTCCTCGACGACCGGCACCCCGAGGCCGCCGAGCCGGTCGAGCAGCATGGCCCGCACGGTGTCATAGGAATCGCAGTCCACCCACGAGCCGAGCACGACCCCGCGCACGCCCTCGAACCAACCGGCGCGCGCGAGTTGGGTGACATAGCGGTCGAGGCGGTACGTCTCCTCGCCGATGTCCTCCAGGAAGAGCAGCCCGCCCCGCGCCGACGTGCGCACTGCGGGCGCGCCGATGTCCGCGGCGAGCAGCGAGAGGCAGCCGCCGAGCGTGACGCCCCGCGCGCGGCCCGGCACCAGCGCGGTTCCGCCCGAGGCGATTACCTGGACCTGCTCCGGCGCGAAGAGCGTGGTCCTCAAGTGCTCCTGGGCGCGGGCGTTCTTGAGGAAATCCAGGGCCGCGGTCATCGGGCCGTGCAGCGTGGCCAGGCCCATCCGTGCCGCGAACGCCTCGTGCAGCGTGGTGATGTCGCTGTAGCCGACGAACACCTTGGGTCCCGCCGCCCGCATCGCCGTCCAGTCGAGCAACTCAACCATCCGCAGCGCGCCGTAGCCGCCGCGTGCGCAGAGCACCGCGGAGACGGACGGGTCGCACCACGCATCCTGGAGGTCGCGGGCGCGGTCCGCGTCCGTGCCCGCGAGGTAGTCGAAGCTCGGGTGCCGGTCCAGGACGTGCGGGGCGACGACCGGTTCGAGGTCCCAGCCGCGCAGGATGTCCAGGCCCGCCTGGAGCCGTTCCTCGGGTATGGGGCCGCTGGGCGCGACGACGGCGACCCGCGCGCCGGGGGCCAGCCGCGCGGGACGTGTCAGGGGGTTCACTTGGAGAGCTCCAGGACTGGGGTGGCGCCGGCCAGGTTGAGCCGGAACACCTGGGCGTACAGGGAGAGTTCGGCCTCCAGGGCGCGGATCAGGGTGTCCACGCGGCGGAATCCGTGCCCCTCGCCCTCGAAGGCGATGTAGGCGTACGGCACGTCCCGCCCTTCGAGGTCGGAGACGAACCTCTCGGCCTGCTCGGGCGGGCAGATCACGTCGTCAAGGCCCTGGAGCAGCAGGAAGGGCACGCTCACCCGGTCGGCGTGCTCCGCGGGCGAGCGCTCCACGTACCGCGTGGGCACCTGGTCGAAAGGCCCGATCATCGAGTCCAGGTACCGCGACTCGAAGTCGTGGGTGCCGCCCGCGGCCCATTCCGTGAGGTCGAGGACGGGGTAGATGATGGTGGCGCAGGCGTACACGTCCGTCGTGGTCAGCGAGGCCGCCGCGGTCCAGCCGCCCGCGCTGCCGCCCCGGATCGCGAGTCGGTCGCGGTCGGCGGTGCCCTCGTCGGCCAGGGCGAGGGCGACGGCCGCGCAGTCCTCGACGTCGACGATGCCCCACTGCTCGCGCAGGCGGTTACGGTACGCGCGGCCGTAGCCCGTCGAGCCGCCGTAGTTCACCTCGGCGACGCCGATGCCGCGCGAGGTGAAGTAGGCGATCTCCAGGTCGAGCACGAGCGGGGAGCGGCCGGTGGGACCGCCGTGCACCCACACGACGTACGGCGGGAGTTCGTCGTCGGGGGCGACGCGGGTCGGGTGGTGCGGGGGGTAGACGTGTGCGTGGATCTCGCGGCCCGCCGGGCCGCTGAAGGTGCGGATGCGCGGCTCGGGGTAGAAGGCGGTGTCCACCGGGTCGTCGTGCGCGGCGCCGATCACGCGGGCGCGCCCCGTGCTGGTGTCCAGCTCCACGACCTCGTACGCGCTGCGGGGGCTCGCCGCGACGCCGACGGCGCGGGTCCCGTTGACCGCGACGGTCGCCGACCACTCCGTCCAGGGGCCCGCCGCGTCGACGACCTCGCCGGTCTCCGGGTCGAGCACGCCGAGCGCGGTGGCACCCTTGCCGTGCACGACGGCGACGAGGCCGCTGGCCAGGGGCGCGAACCAGCCGGAGCCGAGCTGCCACAGGGGTCCGCCGAACTCCTCGTCGCGCGGACAGAGCGGCGCTCCCTCACCGCCGTCCGCCGGGTCCGTGCGGTAGAGGTTCCACCAGCCCGTGCGGTCGCTCACGTACAGGAGCCGTCCGTCGGGCGCCCACTCCACCTGCGCGACGGACTCCTCGGGGCCGCCCGCGAAGACCCGCGGCGCACCGAACGTGCCGTCGTCGCGGACCGCCGCGACGAGGAGTTCCGTACCGTCCCAGGGCATCCGGGGGTGGTCCCAGGCGATCCACGCCACCCGGGCGCCGTCCGGCGAGAGCCGGGGCCCGGTGATGAAGCGGTGCCGGTCGTCGGAGAGTTCCCGCACCGCCGAGCGGTCCTGTGCCGCCGAGCCGTCGAGCGGCACGGCGACCGCGACCCGGCGTACGTCGGTGGACGCCTCCCCGGTGAACTCCTCAAGGACGCACCACACCTCGCCCCGGTCCCGGTGCACGCACGGATCGATGAACCGCAGGCCGCCGCCCACGCCGGAGAGCGGGGTCAGCGGGCGCGGCGCGGCCCCCGGCGTGTCGGGCTCGTACGCGTACAGGCGCTGGTCCGCGAAGTTCGCGAACACGACGAGAGGACCGCCGGGCCCCTCGGCCCCGGCCCACGAACGGCCCCCGTACTCGATGACCCGGCTGCGCACGTTCCACGGCTCGGGCAGCACGGACTCCTCCGCGCCGTCCGGGCGCCGCCGCACCAGGGCGCGCCTGCCGCCTTCGGCGGGCCTCGGCTCGGTCCACCACGCCTCGTCCCCCACGAAGCCCACGTGGCCCGGCGCGCCGTCGTGGGCCGCGGCGAGCGCCGCGTCGATGGGCGACGGCCATGATCCGTAAGCCTGGGTCTCCATCATGTCCTTCTCTTCCCCCATGATCGGTTGTGTTCCCTAGGCCGTTCTCAGGTAGCGGTCGAGTACCCGGACCCCGAAGTGCAGCGCGTCGACCGGCACCCGCTCGTCGACGCCGTGGAAGAGCTTTTGGTAGTCGAAGCCCTCCGGTGTCTTCAGCGGCGTGAAGCCGTAGCCCGTGATGCCCAGTCGTGAGAACTGCTTGGCGTCCGTGCCGCCGGACATGCAGTACGGCACGACATGCCCCTCGGGCGCGAACTCCTCGACGGCCGCGCGCATCTTGGCGTACGTCGACGAGTGGACCGGCGCCTGGAGCGCCACCTCGCGGTGGTGGAACTCCCAGTCGACGTCGACTCCGGTGAGGCGGTCAAGGGTGGCGGCGAACTCTTCCTCGCCGCCGGGCAGAAAGCGGCCGTCCACATGGGCGACGGCTTCTCCGGGGATCACATTGATCTTGTAACCGGCCTGGAGCATCGTCGGGTTGGCGCTGTTGCGCACGGTCGCCTCGACGAGCGACGCGGCAGGTCCGAGCTTCTCCAGGAGCGCGTCCACGTCGAATCCGGGCTCGTCCAGGTCGGCCTGTTCCCCGTACAGCGCGGCGAGTTCGGTCAGTGCCGCGCGGACCGTCGGCGTCAGGCGCACCGGCCAGCGGTGCTCGCCGATGCGGGTGATCGCGGACGCCAGGCGGGTGACGGCGTTCTCGTCGTTCACCTTCGAGCCGTGGCCCGCCCTGCCGCGCGCGGTCAGCTTCAGCCAGCCGGTGCCGCGTTCCCCCGCGGCGATGCCGTAGAGCTGATTGCCGCGCCCGTCGTGGAAGGTGAAGGCACCGGACTCGCTGACGCCTTCCGTGCAGCCCTCGAAGAGCGACGCGTGCTGATCGGCGAGGAACCCGGACCCGTCCTCGGCGCTCGCCTCCTCGTCGGCGGTGAACGCGATCACGATGTCCCGCCGGGGCCGCACGCCCTGGCGCGCCCAGCCGCGCACCACGGCGAGGATCATCGCATCCATGTTCTTCATGTCGACGGCGCCGCGGCCCCATACGACGCCGTCGCGGATCTCCCCGGAGAAGGGGTCCACGCTCCAGTCGGCGGCCTCGGCCGGAACGACGTCCAGGTGGCCGTGCAGGAGCAGCGCGTCGGCCGAGGGGTCCGTGCCCTCGATGCGTGCCACAACGTTCGTGCGTCCTGGTGTGCGCTCCAGGAGCGTCGGTTCGAGCCCGGCTCCGGCGAGGCGCTCGGCGGCGTACTCGGCGGCGGGCCGCTCGCGGCAGTCGCCGCCGCCGCGGTTCGTGGTGTCGATGCGGATGAGTTCGGAGGTGAACCGGACGACCTCGTCGAGCGCCTGCTCGTCGACGTGTCCGGCGGCCTGATGCCCCGGCTGCTCCTCAGCCATATTGTTCCTCCACAGCCGCTGATGCGATCGTCGTGACCGCCTTGAACGTACGAATGCCCTCGTACATGGTGTCGCTGGTGTACGCGACCTTCCGCTCGCCGGTGCGCCGCACGCCCGGCACCACGGTGGACGCCATGGAAAGATGCTCGGCGTCGAATTCCAGTTCCACCGTGAACGGGCCGCCCTGAACCGGTGCGTGCCGCACGGCGAGCGGTGCCGCTTCCTTCGCCGCGGCCCGGATGTCCGCGGCGGTCCGCCGCGGGGTGCGGCAGACCGCCGCGTAGCGCGACACATGGTCCTTGACGGCGACCTTCAGCGCGCCCGGCGCGTAGCCGAGGGCGTCCTCGCAGGCCAGGTCGTCACCGGTGACGAGGATGACGGGCACGCCGTACTCGGCGACGACGTGCGCGTTGAGCAGCCCTTCGCTCGCCCGGTCGCCGTTGACCCACACCCCGGTGATCGAGTTGGCGAGGTAGGTGTGCGCGAGCACACCCTCCATGCCTGCTCCCGCGTGGTAGCCGATGAAGGCGATGCCGTCCACGTCGTCGTGCTGGACGCCTTCGACCATGGAGAGGGACTTGTGCCGCCCGGTGAGCATCTCGGCCCGCTCGTCGAGGTCCTCCAGGAGGAGGTTGCGCATGGTCCAGTGCGCCTCATTGATGAGTACCTCGTCGGCTCCGCCGTCGAAGAAACCGAGCACGGCGGCGTTGACGTCCGAGGTGAACATCGAACGGCAGCGCTCCCACTGCGGCGTGCCCGGCAGCACGTCGGCCGGCCAGGTCACGCCCGTGGCGCCCTCCATGTCGGCGCTGATCAGGATCTTCATGCCGCCTCACGCTACGCGTTCACCCACTCCTGGACCAGATCCGCCCGCGACCGCGTCGCGCGTCCCCGCGTCGCCCTCCGCGACGGGCCCGGCGCCGGCCGCCGCCACCGTGCCGCGCCGCGAGCGGAGCCCGAAGGCGCTGATCACGGCGGCGAGCAGAGCCGCCGCGAGCGGGACCCACAGCGCCGCGCGGTAGCCGTCGAGGAGGGCCGCGGGTGAACTCGACGCGGTGGCCCATACGTTGACGGCGGACGCCGCGGAGAGACCGAGCGCGGCGCCGAACTGGAAGGCGGTGTAGAGCAGCCCGCCGGCCAGGCCCTGCTCCTCCTCCTTGACCCCGTCGGTGGCGACGATGGTGAGGGGTCCGTACGTGAGGGAGAACGCGAGGCCGAGGATGATCAGGCTCGGGAACATGGCCGAATACGCCCAGTCGGCGCCGACCGGCAGGAACAGCGCGTAGGAAAGCGCGGCGAGCAGCAGTCCGCCGAAGATCGCCCTGGCGTTGCCCAGGCGCCGGACGACCCGGGGCGTGACGGTGGGCGAGAGGACCGCGTCGACGCCGATGACGATCATCGCGAGGCTGGTCTGGAGGGTGGACCAGCCCCGCAGCTCCTGGAGGTAGAGGACGACCAGGAACTGGAACCCGAAGAAGCTGCCGGCGAAGAACAGCCCCGCGAGGTTGGCGCGGACCAGGGCCCCGCTGCGGAAGATCCCCAGGCGTACGAGGGGCGAGGCGGCGCGCCGCTCGACGGCGACGAAGAGGGCGAGCAGGGCGAGGCCCGCGGCCAGGGTGGCGGCGGTGGCGGCGGCGCTCGCGTGGGAGGCGCGCTCCACGCCGAGGACGAGCAGCACGATCGCGGCGGTGACCGAGACGGCGCCCGTCAGGTCGACGCTCTGCCCGGTGCGGTCGGGGCGCGGGGAGCGGGGCACGAAGGCGAGCGCGGCGGCCAGGATCAGGGCGGAGAGCACGACGGGCACGAAGAAGACCCAGCGCCAGCCGAACGCGGTGAGCAGACCCCCGACGACCAGGCCGATCGAGAAGCCGCCCGCCGCGGTGCCGGAGTAGATGAGCAGCGCCTTGTTGCGGCGCGGGCCCTCCGCGAAGCCGGTGGTGATGATGGAGAGGCCCGCGGGGGTCATGAAGGCCGCGGCGACTCCGGTGACGAAGCGGGCGACGATCAGCGCCCAGCCCTCGGTGGCGAAGCCGCCGAGTCCGGAGAAGACCAGGAAGACACTGAGCCAGAGGACGAACATCTGGCGGCGCCCGAAGAGGTCGGCCGCACGGCCGCCGAGCAGCATGAAGCCCCCGTATCCGAGGACGTAGGCGCTCATGACCCACTGGAGGGATCCGGTGGACAGGCCGAGGTCGGCGCGGATGGCGGGCATCGCCACATTGAGCATGGCCACGTCGATGCCTTCGAGGAAGATCGCACCGCACAGGACGAGCAGGACGCCCCACTCGCGGGGCTTGAAGACGACCGGTGACGCGCTCGGCGCCTCGATCGGTGATGGTGTCTGCGCACTCGAACTCACTTCAGTTCTCCGCCTGTTGACCGCTACCGCCGGGGATTTCCCGGCTCTCTCAGCCTCGATCAGGGCGTATGGGCGGAACAACGGCGAAGATCGCAACGTTCGTTCAACCAGGCTTACCGATCCGAGCGGCCCGGGGGACGTCGATGGAACGCGATGAAGTGGAGTGCTTCCTGCTGCTCGCCCAGGAGCTGCACTTCGGCCGCACGGCCGAGCGCATGCGGCTGTCCCGTGCCAGGGTGAGCCAGCTCATCCAGCGCACCGAACGCCGGGTCGGCGCCCCGCTCTTCGTCCGCACGAGCCGCCGCGTCGGCCTCACCGCGCTCGGCCGCCAGCTCCGGGACGACCTGGAACCGCACCACCGGGCCATCGACGCCGCGGTCGAGCGGGCCGCGGCCACCGCGCGCGGCATCGACGGCGTGCTGCACGTCGGCTTCGCCAATCCGCTGGCGGGCGAGATCGTGCTGCGGGCGAGCGAGGCACTGCGCGTCAGCCATCCGGGGCTCGCGGTGGAGATCTGCGAGGTGCCGCTCGGCGATCCGTACGGGCAGTTGCGCAAGGGCGAGTTCGACGTGCAGCTCACGGAGTTCCCGGTGCGCGAGGAGGACCTCGGGGGCGGGCCCGAGCTGCTCGCGGAGCCGCGCGTGCTCGCGATCGCCTCGTCGCATCCGCTGGCCGTACGGGACTCGGTGTCCCTGGACGACCTGGCCGATGTACCGCTCCTGCCGATCGAGGGCGAGGTGCCCGACTACTGGCTGGAGCAGCACGTCCCCTCCCGCACCCCGTCCGGCAAGCCGATCGGCCGCGGTCCCGCGGTGACCAACATGCAGGAGGCGCTGATGCTGGTCGCGGGCGGCAGGGGCGCGTTCCTGGCTCCCGCGCACACGGGGACGTACTTCGCCAGGCCCGGCGTCGCGTACATCCCCTTCACCGACGCCGAGCCGGTCGGTTACGGCCTGGTGTGGCGGGCCGGACAGGGCACGGGGGCCGTCCGGACCTTCGCGCGGACCGCCCGTGAGGCGGCCCGTGACGTGGCTCAGGGTGACGCGCGGCGTGCGGCGCCCGCCGCGACCACCGCCCAGACGGCGAGCGCGGGCCACAACAGCACCTTCCCGCAGGTCCAGAGGGCGGGGACGGCGGCGGCCGTGGAGACGGAGAGCGCGGCGGCGGCGGTCATGCCGAGGGGGAAGACGGTGGCCCAGCGGCGTACGTCGTAGCGCGGGCGCGGCCATCGCAGTTCGCAGCCGACGAGCACCGCGTACCAGGCGAAGGCGAGGCCGAGCGCGATCAGGGTGAGGGTGCGCAGGACGTCGTGGGCCGGGGTGGCCCAGCGCAGCGGACCGTCCGGTGCCGCGGCGGCGACCAGCTTGGATCCGGCCAGGGCGGAGATGGCCATGGCACCGGCGATGATCCAGTGGTCGCCCTGCCCGGCGGCGAGCTGGCGGAAGTCGAAGCGGCACAGCACGACGGCGTACAGGACGAGGCCGGCGAAGAAGAAGGCAAGGGCGGGCCACATGAGCCACGCCTGCCGGTCCGCGACGGCGACGGTGGAGGCCAGGACGACGATGGCCTGGGTGGCCACGCACACCAGATAGGCGGCGCCCGGCAGCTTGCTCTGCCAGTGGCGGATCACGTGGGACATCAGCAGGGGCCAGAGCAGCGCGCTGAGGCAGAGCAGGGCCACCGAGACGGGCTGGTGACCGAGCAGGGAGAGCCGGGTGCCGAGTACCGCCGTCGCGGCGACGGCGGTCAGGGCGGGCGGGGTGTCGATCTCGTACAGCCAGCGGTCCCGTTCGGCCAGCAGATGCCGTACGAAGACGGCGGCGAGGACCACGTAGACCGCCACCGCCACGACGAGCAGGACGAGCGACAGCCACTCGACGCCGAGCAGGTGCAGTCCGACGGAGAGCACGGCGGTGGCCATGACCGCCGACCCCGCGGCGGGCGGCACGGTATCCGCCCAGTTCTTGCGCATGGCGCGACTCCATCGGCGTACAGGTCCCTGCCCGCGATCCTGGCACGGCGGGCTGATCCCGGCATGTCGGACACGGGCGCGCCACCCGGTCGGCGTGCGGACGGCGCCGCGCACGTCACGTCACCGGCCTGCCACCAGCCACTTCGAGGGAAGTTCGATCCGCCTGCCGTCGGG
The DNA here is from genome assembly GCF_050270335.1 of Streptomyces sp. NPDC059900. Taxonomy (NCBI): domain Bacteria; kingdom Bacillati; phylum Actinomycetota; class Actinomycetes; order Kitasatosporales; family Streptomycetaceae; genus Streptomyces; species Streptomyces sp. NPDC059900. The sequence goes on along the minus strand of NZ_JBNNJZ010000042.1, from coordinate 2,590 downwards.
CGTGAACTCGGTCGTGATGAGCGGCAGTTCACCCGATGCGACCACCGTGAGCCCGGCCGCCGCCACGTACTGCGGCACCGCCGCGTCCGCGACCTCGCCCGGCGCGATGCCGTGCGCGAACACCGGCGCCAGCTTCGGCGGCGGGCCCTGCGGGCTCTGGGCAAGGCCCCGTAAGACCGCCCCCGCGGCCTCGGCGAGCTCGACGACGAACGCTCTGCCTCGCTCGCCGACCAGCGCCGCGATGCCCTCGACGAGCGGCCCGCGGTCGGCGGGATCGCACTGGTGGAGCACCCCGCGCATATAGACGTTCACGTCGCCGAGTTCCGCGTGCAGTTGCTCGGCCTCGGATCTCTCCGCGGCGTCGACCTGCCGGAACTCGACCTGCTCCGCCGGGTCGGCGCGCCGCGCGTGCGCGAGGGCGGCGGCGGACAGGTCGACGCCGAGGACGCGCAGATGGCGGTCGGCGAGGAAACGGGTCTGGGTGCCGTTGCCGCAGCCGATGTCCACGACGGGAAGCCCGGCGGCCGTCATGTGCGGTTCGAAGAGGGCGAGATGGATGCCGACGGTGAGCGCGGGTTCGGCGTCCCAGAAGACGGCCCCCGGTTCCTGTGGGGCGTCCCGCCAGAACCCCTCCCACGCCTCCTTGTACCGACTCGTGACGCTCATGCCCAGCTCCCCAGGATGCGACGACGACCGCCGCCGAAGCCGACGGCAAGATCGGTCTATCGCGCCCGGAGTGCCCGGACAAGTCACCGGCGCGAGCATTCACCGCCACTTCCGTGCCCGCCCGCCCGGCGCACGCCCCGCGGACCCCCTCAGGCCCTTCCGGCGCGCGACGGCGCGAGCTCGAACCACACGGTCTTGCCCGAGGAGGTACGGCTGGTCCCCCATTCCTTGGCGAGCACGCTGACGATCCGCAGGCCGCGCCCGAACTCGTCGCCGGGGCCCGCGTCAAGGAGCGTCGGCAGGGTGTGGTCGTCGTCCTCGACCTCGCAGATCAGCGTGGCCCCCGAGCGGACGAGCCGGAGCTCGACGCGGCGCCCGCGCGAGTGCCGTACGGCATTGGTGACCAGCTCGCTGACCAGCAGCTCGGCGGTCTCGGAGCGGTCCTCGCAGGACCAGGTGACCAACTGGCCGCGCACCAGGTCGCGGGCCCTGCTCACCTCGCTCGGGTCGAGCGCGAGCAGCCAGGTCGCGACGTCCTCCTGCGCCACGCCGTTCAGGCGTGCCATCAGGAGCGCCACGTCGTCCTTGCGTCCGCCGCGGGTGTTGAGCGCCCGGATGATGGTGTCGCAGGCGTCGTCCATGGAGGCCGCCGGGTGCGCCGCGGACTCGGTGAGCGTGGCGAGGCCGACGCCGATGTCCTCGCCGCGCACCTCGACCAGGCCGTCGGTGCACATCAGGAGCCGGTCGCCGGGCGCCACCGGGACGGTGACCGACTCGAAGGGCACCCCTCCGACGCCGATGGGCGCCCCGGTCGGCAGGTCGAGGAGCTCGCTGCGGCCGTCGGCGGCACGGACCAGGACGGGCGGGATGTGTCCCGCGTTGGCCAGGTGCACCTCGCTCGCGATGGGGTCGTAGACGGCGTAGAGGCAGGTCGCGAGGTAGTGCTCGCCGAGGCGCTGCGCCAGGTCGTCGAGGTTGCGCAGGAGCTGGGCGGGCGGCAGGTCCAGGGCCGCCATGGTCTGCACGGCGGTGCGCAACTGACCCATCATCGCTGCCGAGTTGAGGCCGTGACCCATCACGTCGCCGACGACGAGCGCCGTGCGGGAACCGGGCAGCTTCACGGAGTCGAACCAGTCGCCGCCGACCCGGCCAAGGAGCGTGCCCGGCAGATAGCGCGTGGCGATGTCGCAGCCGGTCATGCGGGGTTCGATGTGCGGCAGCATGCTGTCCTGGAGGGTGTCGGCGACGCTCTCCTGGTAGGTGTACATGCGGGCGTTGTCGAGCACGAGGCCCGCGCGGGCGGCCAGTTCGGCGCCGGTGACGCGGTCCATGTCGTTGAAGACGGGCCGCTCCCGGTGGCGCAGCAGGATCATGAAGCCGAGCACTACATTGCGGGCCTTGAGGGGCACGACGAGCATCGAGCGGTGGTTGATGAGCGGGCGGATGTCGCGCTTCTCGAACTGCGAGGCGATCGCGTTGCCCATCTCCTCGGTGATGCGCGGCACGAGGACCGGATCACCGGAGGTCATGCACTGGAAGAACGGCGTGTGCGACGGGAAGGGCATGGATTCGCCGACGGGCACGACGTCGTCCCAGCGGCCCGGCTCGTCCGTGTGCTCCACGGCGACCCGGTGCCACATCGTCGTCTCGTCCGGCGGCCCTTCGGGGAACCCCTCGCCCGCGACGACCTGTTCGCGCAGATACGTGCCCGCCACGTCCGTGAAGCGCGGCACGACGGCCCTGCTGACCTCGACGATCGTGCGGGAGAGGTCGAGCGAGGAGCCGATGCGCCCGCTGACCTCGTTCAGGAACTCCAGGTGCTCGCGGACCGCCGCGTATTCGAGGTCCTGGTCCTCCTTGTGCGTGCCCGGTGCGGGTATGCCGTCTTCGGCGGCGGCCTGCCGGGCGCGCAGCCTGCGGGCCG